>NZ_JBJDRZ020000040.1:0-9636 GCF_044987585.2 Paenochrobactrum sp. BZR 201-1
AATCTTATGAAAACACATTAATTATTAATATTAATGATATTGCAGATATTAAAAACAGCATTTCAGATAACCATACTAATGGTATGGTGCGTGAAATAAAGAAGGTGGATATCATTGATGCAGGTGAAAATAACGCGCTGAATGGTTATGAAACAAGAATGAAACAATTATCAAAAATTTATAACGAAGCCATCTGCAAAAATTAAGAACTATCATTAAGTGAAAAGATCTTAAACATGTATAAAATGTTATCTCAATACCTTAAATCCATAAAAAGAAAATTGCGTAAAGCAATAAATTATTACAACAAGTATAAATTTGACAACTCACTAGTAATTAAGGATACAAATGCGGGTAAATCTCTAAAATTAATAAAAGACAATACAAATCTCATTGCCAAAAAAGATATATTACTATTTTGCTGCTTAAGAAACGAAGCAGATAGAATGCCCTTCTTTTTCGAATATTACAGAAATATTGGTGTAAAACATTTTATCATTATAGACAATGATTCCAATGATGATATACTGGAAGTCTGCTCTAATTTTGACGACGTAACGATCTATCATACCGCTTCATCATACAAAGATGCAAAATTTGGTATGCTATGGATTAATTACTTATTGACGACACATGGTGTGGGTCATTGGAATGTCGTGGTAGATGCTGACGAATTCTTAGTCTATCCTTACATGGAGACGAGATCTCTGAATGCTCTTGCCTCATATTTAGAAGAAGAGAATAGGTCATGTTTTCATTCAATTATGATCGATGCGTACAGCGATCAGTTACTCTCTGAAACAGTTTTGGGCCGTGGGGTAAATCCATTTAATATATGCCCTTACTTTGATAAAGATGGTTACATTCAGACAAGCAGTTGGGGTGGGAGTACGTGGATTCGGGGAGGGCCAAGAATGAGGTTCTACTTTAACGAGTCACCACACCAAGCTCCATCGCTAAATAAAATACCATTCATTAAATGGGAAAAACATTTTCATTATAATATGTCGACACATGATGCTTTTCCCTTTACCCTCAATCATGCTCATAATAACGGCGAAGTAAACCCAACTGGTGCGCTATTTCATTTCAAGATGGTATCAGACTTGGAGGTTAAGGCTGCTGAAGAAATGCTACGAAAACAGCATTATGGTGATGGGGTAGAATATAAAATGTATAATCAAAAAAATATCCCCGAATTTTATAAACATGGCATAAGTGTTCGATACGAAAACGATCGTCAATTGATAGACTTAGGAATCATGTCTCCTGGAACTTGGTTTTGAATAAATAGGGTTAAAAATGCTATATATGCTGGGTGGCGCTGGAGTTTCAAATTTCGGCGATGAACTTATGGTTCGAAAATGGTTGGACTTTTATCTTCAAAACGGAATGCTCGACAAAGTCGTAGTCGATGGCTCCAATAAAAGAGTTTTATCTGATTTATTCTCAGATAAATATAAAGGTGTAAGGTATAATAGTGCCTTTAATTCCTTGCGAGGTAATGGGCCTAAAGATTTTTGGCAATCTCTTAAGCGGGGGTTGAATTTTTTTGACAATGGTGGGTTCTCAAATTATCCCCAGCATAAAGCTTGGGCGAAAGAAATTGAGAAGGTTAAGGTACTTCACTTACATGGTGGAGGATATTTAAATAATATATGGCCTCAAGCAGCATTTTTACTGGGAGTTGCAGCTGCTACTAAAGAACGATATAATTGTAAGCTTGTAGCAACGGGGATCGGCTTCCTACCAGTTAATAAACCTAATGGGGAAGCTGTTGAAGATTTAAGAAGAGTGATTAATTGCTTCGATTTTTTTGAATGCAGAGATTATCCATCTATGCAATTTATTACCAATGCAATTGATGATAAACAGAAAGTATTCTACGGATTAGATGACACCTTTATTGGTTCGCTGGAAAAACCTAGTGATGCATCAATAAGAACACTACACTTATCATATTTTCCGCATGTAAAAAAGTTTATTGATGATGCGTTAGAAAGAACTCCAATTACTGCTTTTGATCAATTTGATGAAATCTTATTTTGGGCTTGCGCCAGTCATGACCTAGAATGCTTGCCGGCTTTAAAAGGTAAGTTTCCAAATATAAAAACAGTTCAGATGAAAGACTTAGTAATGAAGCCACTACCAGTCCGACGAGGGGACGTAATGGTGACAGCACGTTTTCACCCTCATCTATTAGCGGCTAGAATGGGTAGTACAGGCCTCTATAAGAAAGATGAATCATACTATGACATTAAACAAGGATCGGTCATTGATTTAGGCTCTCCATTTATGGACCTTAAACGCTATGACCTATCTAATAATTACATCAAGTATGGATTTAACCGTATGGAATCTTACGAAAATGATAGAGTGAATATGAAGCAAAAGCTTGGAAAACATATAGTTGATTTATATAAGGATAGTTAATAGAGATAAGCAATATAAATAAGATAAGATAATAATGACATTAAGCCGTCATCTATTAAATTATTTTAGCTTATTAATAATACTATTGTTTTTTCAAGGTAGATAAACGTTGAATTTCGATTGTCATTAATACAAATCTCCAAGTCTTCTCCATCTCTTAGGAGGAGCTTGGAATTTTACAATATACGTTATTGGGATAATTTTCACTGCGATTCAATATTTAGTTTCTGCAACCATTTTCAAATGAAATGACTGATCTTCTCGATTATGTCATCAAAAATAATGGGATATATTATTTAATATCTATACAAGAATTGAACTTTACCAAATATTAAAGAAACTTGGATTGAATTAAATTTAAAAAACGAAACGGCTCACAATTTTTCGAGCAGTATGAGGTAATTTAGAAATTAAGTTATACTTCACTACCCATTTTTTTTTCCAATATCTTAATTTTCTTCCTGTGAATACAACTGCTTTATATAAGGGAAAACTTCCCGTAGCTGCAACTTTTTCGCGGAGTGAAAAAGCAGGCACGTCTATATATTGATCATATTCACGTATTAATTTAATAGATGCAATCATATATTCAGATTTAGATCCTTTAGGTAATCGACCAGAAGCGCCTAAAGTTGCGAACAGTTGGTTAACTGTATAGCCTCTAAAGGCATTGGCAAAATCAGGTATTAAAAATGGATATTTCTTTAAAAGATTTAATACACCTTCATTTTGAATTAATGTATCAAAATGTTGTTTTCCCGTTGACCGTAATATGGAGCCTGTACGTTGTCTATAATAGATTAAATTGTCAGGAATTACATATATGTTTTCAGTCAATGAAATCCAAGAAGCATTCCATACTATATCTTCATATGTGATATTCGGAAAGCTAAAACCCATATCATTGATGATAGATTTTTTATAAGCTTTATTCCAGGCAACACCAAAATTTTTCATAAGTAAAGCTCGATCTGATGGAGTTCGTCTCCATTTATTCTCAAGTAACCATGTAGTCGGTGATTGTTCTAAATAACCATCAGGATGGTATTTTACATAATTGAAAATAAGTAAATCTGGCTTTTTATTTTTGATTACTTCAATAATTTTTAAGATGGCATCTTGTTCATACCAATCATCACCATCAAGAAAAATAATATATTCACCCACTGCGTGGCGTATGCCCATATTGCGAGCTTCACCCAATCCAAGGTTCTCATCATTTTCTATCACAGTGAATAAATTCTCGTGTCCTTTTATAGTACGATATATCATTTCACGTGTTTTATCGCTAGAAGCGTTATAGACAACAAGAACTTCATATTCTGTTGTGAATGACGAACAGATGCAACTTTTTATCGCTTTCTCAATATAATTTTCATTGTTCCAAGTAACAATTACAACAGATAATTTCAATCTCTCCTCCAATTTTTTAGCTATTAGAGATAATCAAATATAAAATATTCACATCTAAACTTATCAAAATAAATTAATATCCTTGGGGATTTTTAACTATCCAATTCCATGTGTCTTTACATATTTTTTCTAAATCCTTCTCGGCTTTCCATCCTAGCAATTGATTTGCAAATGCTGGATCTGCATAATATTCTGCCACGTCACCTGGTCGCCTATCTGCAATTTTATAATTTATTTTACGATTTGAAATTCGCTCAAAAGCATGAATAACTTCTAAGACACTAGTACCTGCACCAGTACCTAAATTAATAAATTCGCATTGCGGTTTATTTAATTGATTTAGAGCGCTAATGTGCCCTGAAGCTAAATCTTCAACATGTATGTAGTCACGCACACCAGTGCCATCTGGCGTAGGATAGTCATTACCCCATATATTAAGATATTCTCTTTTTCCAGACGCAACCTGTGCAATAAATGGCATTAAATTATTAGGAATACCCTTAGGATCTTCTCCAATTAAACCGCTTTCATGTGCACCAACTGGGTTAAAGTATCTAAGAACGCTAATCATCCAATCATGGGTGCTATTGAATAGATCAAGCAAAATTTGCTCAACCATATATTTGCTTCGACCATACGGACTCATTGCTGAGAGTGGATGTTGTTCCGTAAAAGGAAGGAATTTCGGTGTTCCATAAACAGTAGCAGACGAGCTAAATATAAGCTTTTTCACCTTAGCTTTATTCATTGCTTCTAATAATTTGAGTGTGCCATTTACATTATAATCATAATAGAGAATAGGCTTTTCTGTTGATTCTCCTACAGCCTTCAAGCCGGCAAAATGAATAACAGCTTCGCAATTTTTTTCTTCTAATGTTTTGCGAATTAGAACTGCATCACGAATATCTCCCACCACTAATGTAGGGCTTACTCCAGTTATTTTCTCAATTCTACGTATCGCTTCATGATGACTATTTTCAAAGTTATCATAAATAATAACTTTATGACCACTTTCGATTAATTGGACTGCGGTATGTGAACCTATATAACCTGCACCACCTGTAACCAAAATTGACATTAAATACTCCTGCAACCTCAACTAAAAGGCATTCAATTACGGCGATAAGGGAAGGTTGTTTTTTATATATCCGCTCTATGGACGCGTAAGAGAACATTTTATTGATCCTTCCACCCCCATAAAACATTTTAGACGACAAGACTACTGCAATCGAACATAAATCAATGAAAACTGCTAATAACGCGTTCATACGTATGATTAATTTTTAACATGATATAGCCGACATGGCGGTTTTGTAATATGAAGTTGATATTATTGGTGTTCTATCCAAATAGACGACCTCGCAATGTGGTTTTAAAAAGTCAAATTGCCCCATCCAGTCATTCCCCATCACCAATATAGATATATTATAACGCTTAACATCTTCAATTTTTTGTTCCCAACATTTTTCTGGTATGACAAAATCTACGTATTTAGAAGATTCAACTATCAATTTTCGTTCTTCAAAACTAAAAAGTGATTTTTTACCTTTTAGCTCATTAAAATCATCTGTAGATACCCCGACGATCAATTTATCGCCTAGCTCTTTAGCGCGCCTAAGAATATTAACATGGCCAAAGTGGAAAATATCATATGTACCATAAGTCAACACTTTAATTGAGGATGTAGAATCATTCATTTTAACGCCCTATCATTCGATAAAATTTGAACTACCCGTGATGATATATTCAAAACATATCACTTTAATGAAAGACGTGATTTGCTCATATTAATTAATTAATTAATATTTAAATTTATTCCTATAGCACTGATATTAGCTATTTATTACTGCCATTTTCACTGTTTTAACTACAATTACCTAAATTTATTGCCTTTATGTTAGTACTCCTCACAAATTTCTGCTGTTTCCTCATCAAAAAAATTAGTGCTGTAAAGAAAAAATGCATGTCATATTCAATGATGGCAAAGTCAAAACTGTAAAATGATAGCTACCATTGATAGTCATCCCCTCAACTCTGGCTCTTGGGCGGCCTCAACCATTTTACAATGGTTTCAAACCGCCACCGATTACAAAAGCCACAAACGCCATAATCAAACCACTGATAACCAGCCACATAATTTTAGACAGGATGCCACTCACTTTCTCGATCTTTTTGTCCAGATCATCAAACCGCCTGTCCACGTTCTTCCATTTCTCATCTGTCCTGGCACCTGCAATTTCAGATTGGCGCTGCCACTGCTCTAAAGCAGTAATTCTGGGAACCATATCGGTAAGGCCATGCTCCATTGCGCTTAAACGCGCTCTCAGGTCGGGTTCGGTATCCAGCATTTTTTACCAACATCCCGCTTTATTTCCATATGCATTGTGACCGGCAATCCCTTTGCCAGCCTGTGCGTCATTACTCGCTACAAAGACAGCCGTTTCAGGCTTAAGGCTGATCTTCTGCCAGCCCGCGCAATTGCCCGCACTGGTCGCGCATCCCGCCAAGCTCAAGACAGAGATGCACAGCATCCATATTGTTGATTGTCTCATTGATACCTGCCCTATTCTGGAAAGCTTGACTGACGGCTTCGGCAGCTTTAAGCGCTGCCTGATGTTTGCCGTCATGAACCCCAAGCGCATAAAAAAAGAGGCCTGAAACTGCCCCTCCTATAATCGCGCCGGTGATATGTTGAAATGTGAGCCTCATGCAGATTGTTCCTGCATGCGTTTGATCAGGAAATAAACACCGATACCAAAAGCCCCGACCATGATAATGGCAAGCGCCCATTGGATTGGCGATGATCCGGCCGCCATACCGCCAAGCCCTGAAAGCAAGCCACCAGCTGAGGCAATCAACTCTGGCTTAAGCAAAGTGTCTTTCTTTTGTTCAGGGGAAACGTAGTTTGAGGAAACGAAATCCCCCTTAACCCAAAGCCCTGCCTCTGCTGCGCGACGGTTAACCAGCCCCTGTACACGCTTCCCGCCAGCATTCACCCACTTCATCAGTTCTGCCGGCACAGCACTATAATCACCGGTGTTCAGTTTTTTGAGCAAAGTGGATTTATGAAGTGCACCGGTGTTGAAATCGAACGAAACAAGTGCTGCATATTGGTTATCGTTCAGAGGCACTTTAACCAGATCAGATACACGCTTTTCAAACTTCGCCAGATCAGCACGCAGGATACGATCAGCTTCCTGATCATTGATTTTCATGCCTGCCACCACCTTGGGTGCACCGGCGGCTGATGTGTGGCCATATCCAATCGTCCAGATACCCGCCATATCCTGATAGGCTGTCAGGCGTTTACCTTCCCATTTTTGGATGTGCAAAAGCCCCGCCGCGTTAATGCGTCGTGTCATGTCATTTCCTTTCGGTAAGAAAAAGCCCCGCAAAAGCGAGGCATATTTTTTTAGTGAGATTCCAACTCTATGATTTTACCACGCCGTACCGTGACGTGGATAAGTCAGGAACCTATTTTGGCCGCTGTTTTCGAGACCGGTAACGGCGGCGCCATTGCCATGCAAAAAATACAATCAATACAACGCCGATTGTGATTAGAACGACAGAACCATTGTAAACGGATTCAAATTCAAAACTGCTCATAAGGGCACCTCCTCAAAGATGAACCCTTAGCAATCACGATTGTTCCTTTTCGAAAGAAAAAAACCGCCTTACGGGCGGGCTGAATAATCAGAATAAAATGGGGTCATGCTGGCCAATATTGATCATCAGCAAAATCTGCTGGAATTTCAGCCATATCTTTGAGTGAACGCGCTGCGAAAATCATCGCCTGCTTATGTGCCATTGCGGCTTGCCCAAAGGCAAACATCGTCTGCGCATCCATCAGATGCAGCGTATTGTCTTCTGCAATCCATTGAAAATCAACATCACCACCATGCCAACGGTAATCATTGACTGCTGCACCAGCTGAGATTGCAGCAAGTGCGGCCACAGCGGCACCGGCAATGTTTTCACGATCCTGCGGACGGCTTTGATAGAACACACCTTGAAACGTAAAACCGCCATTGATACGGCGGTCGCGTTCAATATCTATCAAGCCCTCCAGCTGCTTTCGGTGTTCTGCAACCTTCATTTCCTTTGTGATTACTTTGGAAAAATCAATCATCGGCCGCTACCTTTTCATTAAAGATGATCTCACCATCATCAATCATCATAATCGGCTCTGGGAATCGTATACGCTCCGGTGCATCCGCGTTGCTGTAAGACACCACGTCGCTGTAAGGCATCAAGACAGTTACATTCACAATGCCATTGGTCTTTGTAATGCCTCCGACAATGCAATCGTTCTCGATAGCTTCCGCAGGTATCTCGCTACCGTCTGCCAATTGCTCAAAATCGCAAGACTTATTTCCGATAGTCAAAACACTTCCGCGTTTTTCGATTTTTAAAATCTGATCTGAAAATTGAGGTGATAAAGTTATTTTAAACATTAAAACCACCTTCCATCAGCAACTAAGAACAATTCAGTATCACTATCGACATGAGTTGAAACTCCGCGAACATTACTCACAGCTGTTGCCGTGGCGTTGCCTAGCGGCCCCCCCAGCATCGTAACACCACCACCTGAAACTTTGTAACAGGAACCAACAACAACAGGTCGAGAGACAAAGGAGGCTGGGAAAGTCCAAGTTATGCCCGGTGTCATAAATAGCGGACCAACAGTAGCAGTAGTGACGCCTGCCATAATTGTTTGTGTGCAAATCTGCGTGCCGTCCGCTAACCTGACAAATTCGCCGTTAGCATTGTTACCACGCTGAATAACACCGCCCGTTGGCGTTCCATCTACTTGTGAAACAGAATTTAAGATATTGGCTGATGAATATATCCTATGCCATGCAGACCAGCCAGCGGCAGCCCTAAAGCGCTCATACATGGCATTACTAGAGTGTCTGAGTGCAATCTGTCTGCACTGTGTTGAAGACCATGCAGCGTGTAATAATAACATAGTGGATGTTTCAGGCATATTAGGTGAATTTCCGCTAACCCTGTACCACCCATTTTCTGTGACTGTATTTGGGTCAGAAATTGCTACACCGCCATTTGCTTTAAGCCTTGCTGGCAATTGCCCATTCGGTATTTCTCCTAAACTCGCATAACCTTTACCGCCATTTGCAGCCGCCAACAAAGTCCGCGCCCATTCGGTTAAAGCAGTCACATCCGCAGTGCCAGAACCGGTGAAAAAAGCCAGTGTATCTTTTAGTGTTTTCAATCCGGCAAGCGCATCGATATTTCCGCTCATGCCCCAGCGAGCGATAAGATCGCGAATAGCAGCAGGAGCAGCCGATGCAGAGGACTGAAAGCGGATGCATAGGGGTAGATTGGTGCCACCAACACCAACAGGGCAAGGATAGAGTAAAGTACCTGAATTCTGACCGGTAATTTCGTTGATAATCAGCACACGGCCATCAGCGGTCATAATCGTATCGCCACGGCCAATAGTGGCGGTGATCAATGAAGCCCCTGTTGTGGTGAAGTTCTTACTCCCCGATACCAATGTGATTGTGCCGACCGTGTAATCTGCCCTGACACCCCTTTCATAAGCCATTATTCAATCTCCTTCGTATCAGCAGGTGAATTCTCATCACCCTGCAAATCTGTCACGACTTGGTTAAGGCGCGCTATTTCCTCTTGAGCCGATGCTAAGTCGACGGTTATCTCTTGGATTTTCAATTGCGCGTGATGCAACTCGTGGGCCAAAAAAAGCCGCCGATCACGTGAGTAATTGGCGTCAATGGTCAATTCCATCAGGGCTACCGATGGATCAAT
>NZ_JBJDRZ020000041.1:0-13974 GCF_044987585.2 Paenochrobactrum sp. BZR 201-1
TTTCGCGGCCTGCTCACAAGCCATTGCCAGCACCATTGCTTTCAGTGCGTCAACGTCATCCGGCAGATCGTGAAGAGATAAATCCATGAGACTGAGTAGAACACAAAAATAGCCGGTTTCCCAACCAATTTCACCTTATGAATCATCTTACCGCAGGTGTTATCACCCCGTCAGCACAGGGCGTTTTATCTTGTTGGGGAGGATCTTCTTCCAGTCCATTCCGGCCAATAAAGCCATGAGTTGGGAATGGTTCAGACGTATCCTCGCTGTCGATAAGCCCGGCCAGCAAAAGCCACAATTTTCGAGAGTTTTCGAATAAGGGCAAACACCACTCCCATCCCACCATACAATCCGGATCCGGTCAGCACGTTTTGACCGGAAAACGTAAAGCGCGCCATTAAACGGGTCGAGGCCGCCATCACGTACAAGTGCCATCAGGGAGGCAGCTCCTTTACGGAAATCAACGGGCTCGCAGGATACATAAACAACTACTCCGCTGGAAATCATGCCTTGCGAACCGCCTTTAATATCTGCACTAGCTGCTCTGGATCGAAGGTTGAACCGACGCGAACCACCATATCGGCAACAAGAATATCAATTGAACTGTTTTGGGCTGTTTCAACACGTGCAAATCCGGCTGAACTTTCCATTCCTGGCGATAATGGCGCGATAGTGCCAGATGCAAGCGCCTTACGCCGCCATCCATAAAGTTGAGAGGGATCCAGACCTTCAGACCGCGCTATAGCAGAAACATTAGCTCCAGGCTGCAATGTCGCAGACACAATCCGGGTCTTCTCGTCGTCCGGCCAGTCACGTGGTTTGCGACGGCTTCGTACCGGTTCCGCCGTTAATATCTCAAATGTTCGGGTCTGATTCACACTGTCGCTCATAGGATTCCCCACATGATTCATGTAGAAAATCGCGTATCAGGCCGACAAAAGATATGTGGGGTCGCCTAATCGCTTACGTCCAAACAATAATCGGCCAAAAATAGATTAATTACAAAAATAATTTAATTTATTTTCATAGACTACATCAAGAACAGTAAACTAATTTTACAGTATTCGTAAAAAACATCAAAAATAATGCTTGCATCAATCATTAATGCGACTCATCATCAATATATAGAAGATCAAAAACAACCAATCTTCTAGCCGCAGATTAGCGGTCAACACAAGGAACTAATATTATGTCAAAAATAAATTTTATTGAAGCAATTGAAAAAACGACAACATTGTAAATGTGTTTTTCAATAAAAAAGGTGAAGAAATCTTCAAAACCTCAGGCTACGAAATCAACTCGAACAACGGATGTACAAACATTCACTTTGATCACATCGAGTTTGGCGAGCAGCACATTGAGATAGCGCCTGGTGGCGATGAAGATGCACGCAGATTGAATTATTTGCTCGATAATCCGGAAAGCGCAATTAAAGAAATAGAAGCTAGAATTGAGATGAGAGAAGAAGAAAGATTATCAGCTTAAGTTTTTCATTCTTCCTTAAGTCCCCCGTAAGGAGCGGGTCTGTCGTCAGATCGGTTATCCAAAGACAATCAGAGTCCATAATGGCAGCGAATTTATCTCTAAAGACCTTGATTCATGGGCTTATATGAACGCTGTTACTCTGGATTTTTCCAGGCTGGGATAGCCGACTGATAATGCCTATATTGAATCCTTCAACGGTAAGTTCAGAGCCGAATGTTTGAACCAGCATTGGTTCATGACCCTTGACGATGCCCGCCAAAAGATGGAGGATTGGCGTGTAGATTACAATGAGGTTCGACCTCACAGAGCCATCGGCAATAAGCCACCGATTTCGCTGATGAATGGCTCAGGCGCATCAGGTTCGCCCAAAGCCCAAACCCCCGGAAATCCACCAGCCGGGTGGTCCTAAAAACGGGTGCACATCAAGGAGAAGGAGAATTCTAATTCCCGGCGGCCCAATCTTGGGACTCATGTCAAATGTTTAGTATTATAAACTTTACTGCCTCCAAAAGATTTTACCGAACTATGCGGCAGTTTCCTGAAACTCTTTTGCAGCCGATATTGCTATTGATATAAATGCTTTCATCTGTGGTGTCTCGAGGTTAGCTTTCCATGCAAGTACGATTTTCACTGGTGGGGGATTATCTGTAATTTTCAAAAATGCGACCCCTGTAATTTGTAAGTTTCGAGCTGTTGCTGGTACTATCGCGACCCCCATTCCGGCACTAACCAGTCCAACGACAGTATGCACTTGGGTAGCCTTTTGAGATATAATAGGCACAAAGCCTGCTTTTTCGCACATCGCAGTGATTGAGGTATTGTAAAGAGGGCTTGTTTCGTAGGGAAAGAAAATAAACGGTTCGTTCGCTAACCGGATGAGCGATGCTTTTTTTACAGAAGCAAGTGGATTAAAGGCTGGAACTGCCAATAAAAACTCTTCTTCAAGTATTGTTTGTGTTTTTATTCCCTTTGTATACTTAGCTGGGCGCGTAATTCCTATGTCTATAAGATCAAGGGGTAGACTTTTAACTTGATCGGCGATGCCCATTTCTTTTAGTTCCAAATTAACTTCGGGATACAAGGCACGATAACGGTGCAGTACGCGTGGGAGTAATCCATAGCTGGATGAATGTATGAAACCAATGGAAAGTCGGCCTAATTCGCCTTTTCCAGCACGCCTAGTATCAACTTCAGCTTGATCTATATCACTCAGAATGGTCCGCGCGCGCTCAAATAAAAGGTGTCCTGCGGGGGTAAGTTCTACCCTTCTCTGAGTGCGCGTAAACAGAAGAATTCCTAGATGCGCCTCAATCTGTTGGATTTGTCTGGAGAGAGCTGGTTGAGCAATACGCAATCGGGCAGCCGCTCTGCCAAAATGTAATTCTTCAGCCACAGCATGAATGTAACGTAGTTGACGTGTTTCAAGCATTAATACCTCCTAGGCATCAATCAATGCTCTATTATGTATTGGACGTCAAGAGTTAGTGTCCCTACTTTCAAACCAGCATTTAAGGGAGGTTCCATTGCTAGGTTTTCGTATCAAAGACGACTTTCAACGTCCGGCTAATGATCTTATTGAAAAATTCCGTTCAATCCCCACTGCGATCATCAGTGATAATATGAACCGTGTCTTTGCTGGTGGTCCAGGGCTTCGTCCTTTTCATGGCGATGGCGTTATGTGTGGTAGCGCACTGACGGTTCGTACACGTCCTGGTGATAACCTAATGGTGCATAAGGCGCTGGACATCGCTAAGCCTGGCGATATCATCGTTGTAGATGCAAGTGGTGATCTTACCAATGCGATCATCGGCGAAATCATGCTTCGTTATGCTATATCCCGTTCGCTTGGGGGATTTGTCATTGACGGAGCAATCCGTGATACAAACGCAATTGTAGCAGCTGGGTTTCCAGTTTATGCACGCGGTATCACGCACCGTGGCCCTTACAAAGACGGTCCTGGCGAAATCGGCGTTACAGTGTCTATCGGTGGTATGGTCGTAAATTCTGGAGACATCGTCGTAGGTGACAGCGACGGTTTAGTCGTAGTGCCACTAAGTCATGCCAACGAAGTCTTAGTACTGGCAACGAGCCAATATGAGCGAGAAGCAGCTATTATGCAGAGCATTGCTGATAGCACAATTGATCGTAGTTGGGTTGACGTAGCATTAAAGTCAAAAGGTATTTGATTGCTATGGCCTATAAAGCTTCGTGTTTGGTAGAATTTAGCCGGGACGTATTGGTGGCCAATGGTGCCCCAGAGCATGTGGCGCTTACTGTCGCGCAAAACCTTATTGAAGCTGATTTACGTGGTGTGAGCTCACATGGCATCGTTCGTTTGGGGATATATCTGGAACGTATAGCGAAGGGTATGGTTGTTCCGACTAATGAGCCAGAACTGATTAAAGACAGCGGTTCAGTCGGTCTAATGGATGGGCGTAATAACTTCGGCGCATACGTCGGAGCTCGAGCCCTTTCGGTAGCCATTGATCAAGCAAAGAATAAGGGAGCCTATATTCTGGGTGTCTCTTCTTCCAATCACTTTGGGACAGGTGCAACCTACGTCAAAAAGGCGGTTGATCAAGGTCTTGCGCTGATAGTTATGTCAAACGCATCACAGACCATGCCGCCAACAGGTGGTAAGAGGCCTTTTGTTGGTACAAACCCAATCGCTTTTGGTTTTCCAACTAGCAATGAAGTCCCATTTATCCTGGATATGGCAACGAGCCTAGTTGCACGTGGCAAGATTATTGTCGCCGCAAGTAAGGGTGAGGATATACCACTGGGATGGGCCATTGATAAAGACGGCAAGCCAACAACAGATGCTCATCTAGCACTTGATGGTGCGGTGTTACCGATGGGAGGTCCTAAAGGCTTCGGACTATCCATGGCGATTGACATTTTGTGCGGGGTAATGACTGGAGCAGGCTTTGGGTCTTCAGTAAATAACATGTACGAAAATTGGAATGATCCGCAAAATGTCGGGCATATGTTCATCGCTATTGATATAGAGCGCTTCATGCCCCTTTCGGCTTTCAAGGAAAGACTCAATGGATATATTGAGGAATTGAAGGCTGAGCCACGGGCAGAAGGCGCTAGTGAGATTCTATATGCTGGCGAGCTTGAATATAGAGCCGAAAAGCAAAGGCTGAGAGATGGGATAACTCTACCTTTGACTGTCGAACAAGAATTACAAAAATTGGGCAATTTACATGGGATTAAACTGCCCCGGAATGATTGATGGAGGATACAATGAAACCGTTCACTTACCACGTTCCTACACAGATTGAATTCGGCAACGGTATAATTGCCAAACTTCCAGAATATGTACGAAGCCTTAAGGCAAGCCGTGCGATCGTGGTTGGAGACCCTGGGATCGAACGCGCTGGTTTGGTTGATAAAATCAAAACCATTTTAATGTCAGATGGAATTGATACAATATCATTTACTGATGTAGAGAGCGATCCTGCAACCCGTTCAGTTGATGAAGGTACTGCGTTAGGTAAAGCTCACCAAGCAGATATTGTCATTGGTGTGGGTGGGGGTAGCGCCCTTGATACAGCAAAAGCAATTGGATTGATGCTGACGAACACGGGCAATATCCGTGACTACGTGGGTATCGACATTGTGCCGCTTGCTGGCGCTCCTGTCATAGCTGTTCCGACAACTGCTGGCACAGGAAGCGAGCTAACAATTTGGTCTGTTCTTTCCGACAAAGTTCAGAAGGTAAAAATCAGCGTTGGCAGCTCGTTAAACTGCGCCAAGATCGCCTTACTTGATCCAGAACTGACCCTCTCTCTACCTAGTGGGCTTACAGCCACCACCGGTATGGATGCCCTTACTCATGCGCTAGAATCATACGTCAACACTGCTACGCAGCCCATTTCTGAAGCGATGTCTGAACAAGCAATGACCTTGATTGCCAAAAGTTTGCGGGCAGCTGTTAACGATGGGAATAATCTCGAAGCGCGTGGTGACATGCTTCTTGCTAGCACAATCGCGGCAATGGCCTTTAACAATACGCGTCTTGGCCTTGTCCACGCTTTCGCCATGCCACTTGGGGCAAAATTCGGCATTCCTCATGGGCTAGTCAATGCAATCATGCTGCCTGAAGTCATGCGGTTTAATCATTTATCGAATGCCAAAAAATTTGCCCGTATCGCAGAAATTTTTGGTGAAGATGTGAGTAATCTTTCGGTTGAAGAGGCAGCTTTACGTTCAGTGGACGCTATCAATAAATTGAAGGCCGATGTGGGTATCAATGCAAAGCTAAGTAATTTTGGCGTAACGCCTGATCACTTTGACGAAATCGTCAATGAAGCGCTGCAATCCGGAAACGTACCGGTCAATCCGCGCCAGCCTACACATGATGATATGCGTTCTCTGTTGCAAGCTGAACTGAACTGATAGGTATCGAGAAACATTATGAGCGATATGTTGAATTGGTTACGTGGACACGCTGGCGTGGTCCAAGGGAATTTTATTGGCGGCGAATGGCGTACCCCGAAGCAAAATAGATCGAAAATCTATAATCCAGGACTTCGTGACCAGTGTCTCGGAGAGTTCACAGATAGTGACGAAAATGATGTCGATGAAGCCGTTTGCTCAGCTCATGAAGCATGGCTTTCTTGGCGTAACGTGCCTGGACCTGACCGTGGTGCGATCTTGTTTCGTGCTGCCGATTTGTTGGAGCAACGCTTAGACGAGATCGCTTTCGTTCTCGCTGCAGAGCAGGGTAAAGTGCTATCAGAGGCCCGTGGCGAAGTATCCCGTGCTGCAAAAGAAATGCGGTTCTGTGCAGGGGAAGCAAGTCGTATTGATGGTGATGTGCTACCGAGCGAAAAACGTAATGGTCTAGCTATGACTATGCGTGAGCCGATCGGGGTTGTTGCGGCAATTGGACCTTGGAATTTTCCAGTCGTCACACCAGTGCGTAAAATCGCACCTGCACTTGCCTATGGCTGCTCGGTGGTTCTTAAGCCATCAAACCTCACACCTTGGTCCGCTACAAAGCTGATGGATGTATTCAAAGACGCTGGAGTGCCTAATGGTGTTGTCAGTCTCGTCTTTGGTTCGGGGCGGATTGTTGGTGAAGCACTGATACGTCACAAACTGATTAAAGGCGTGAGCTTCACTGGGTCGACAGGCGTTGGTGCCACTATCAATACAGAAGCAAGCAAATCATTTGTCCGAACTCAGCTTGAGCTTGGTGGCAAAAATGCTGCGGTTATTTTTGACTATGCAAGTGCAGAAGTCTTGGCAAAACAGATTAGCGCTGCCGCATTTCAATGCACGGGCCAACGATGTACCGCAATCAGCCGCATCGTCGTGTTAAAAGATCGGGCTGACGAAATAACAGAAGCAATTCAAGCAGAATTAGCGGCAATCAAGGTAGGGCCAGCTTGGGAGGCTGGAGCTACTATGGGGCCAATGATCACGGCTGATCAAAAGTCCTCTGTTATGAAATACATTGATATCGGCAAAAATGAAGGTGCAAAGCTCGCCTTCGGCGGAAGTTCGCTGGAGTCGGGTGAATTGACGCAAGGCCATTTCGTTGAGCCGACCTTGTTCACCGATGTTACCCCAGGCTCAAGGCTCGCTCTGGAGGAGATGTTCGGCCCGGTCTTGTCCGTGATTAAAGTCAGTTCCATTGATGAGGCGTTCAATGTTGCCAATGAAGTTGATTATGGTTTGGCAGCCTCGGTTTATACCCGCGATGTTGATCTGGCGTTACGTTTTACCCGTGAATCTCAAACTGGCATGGTTCACGTCAATCACGGTACAGCAAGCGAAGCGCATATGCCTTTTGGAGGGGTCAAGGCTTCCGGCTTTGGTGCTTATTCGATCGGGCATTCCAATCAGGATTTCTTCACAACAATGAAGAGTGTCTATTTCCAAGGCTAAAGTTCAATAATGGGAGGATTGAAATGAGGAAATTAAAATTATTCGGCTTGGCGTTGACTGTGTCGAGCCTTATGGCGACAACTGCCATGGCAGAAACAGTACTGCGTCTTGGTCACGTCTGGTCAAATTCGGAAGTACATGCCGTTTCTGTTCAAAAGTTTGCTGATGACGTCAGTGCTGCTACTAACGGCGAGGTGCGGATTGATATCTATGGCAATAGCACTTTGGGGAGTGATCGTGAGCTCCTCGAAGGCATAAAATTCATGACCAACGATATCTGGGTAGGTGGCGCTGGAGTGCTGTCGACAGCTTCCGACACGGCCCGTATCTTTACTATTCCATTCATGATCCAGGACATTGATCATTACAATGCTGTCTATGATGGAGAAGTTGGACAACAAGTTACGGATGCTATTCGTAATGAATCCGGATATGAGGTTCTTTCGTATTGGTTGCGCGGCCCTCGCTGGTTAACAACGAAAAAAGAAATTCACAAACCAGATGACCTTTCGGGGCTTAAGGTTCGTGTTCCTGATAGCACAGTCACCGTAAAATCTTGGAACCAATTAGGTGTTGCCGCTACGCCTATGAACTTTGGTGAAGTGTTTAACGCACTTCAGCAGGGCGTTATTGATGGGCAAGAAAACCCGCTATCGCTGATTGACTCAAGTCAGTTCGCACAGGTTGTCAAATATCTCATCCGGACTGAGCATGCGTATGAGCCTGTCACGGTAGTAATGGATGCCCAGCGTTTACAAGAAATGCCCGAAAACCATCGTAAGGCGATCATGGAAGCAGCTAATGGTGTTGCAAAGAAATACGCGGCTGATGAGGTAAATAAGGGTGAGCAGGCATTCCTAACGAAGCTTCAAAATGACGGTATGATTTTGATCGAACCTGATAAACAACCTTTCCAGGAAAAGGTAGGGAGCGATTTTGTGAAAGAAAATTTCCCTACTGTATCCGATCTTTATACCACGATCGTAGGTGTGGGGACACCTGCAAACAAATAAGAATACACCCATTCTAGGGAGGGTAAGATGAAACATTCCGCGTCGGAAGAGGCTCCGATAGTCCAGCGAACTGTCTCAAAAACATATCGCGAAAATTGGACAGTGATCCAATGGATTGATCGAGTAAACGAGTTAATACTGAATAGTCTTGCGCTTGTACTGGGCATTCTTGCTCTGTTAGGCATTGCCCAAGTCATTGCACGATATGTTATCGGTGTGCCACTGACATGGTCAGAAGAAATAATTCGTTTTGCATTGATCTGGTCTGTTTTTATCGGATCCGGAGTAGCTGTACGACGCGGAATGTTGGTTGCTGTCGAAGTTATCTACTTAATTGTTCCTGCCCGTATTGCTCGGGTTGTAGGTTATATTAGCCTTACGATTTCGGCATTTTTTTGGGCACTTTTAATTTACTACGGCTGGACTGTGCGTAGGATGGTCGGCACCTTAATGTCAGGTTCGCTCGAATTGCCGATGCATTTTGTGTACTTAGCTATTCCTGCTGGTGCAGCTATCGCCCTTATCAATACCATGGTTGTCGCGATAGATCCGCCCAAGCAGGTCTTCTCGCAAGCTGCTAGTTAAGAGGTATATATCATGTATCCAATAGCTATTGGCTTCTCACTTTTTGCATTTTTTTTGCTGACTGTACCTATTGCAATTACGTTGGGGATGACTTCTGCCATCACAATGTATAGCTCTGGAATCCCGTTGCAAGCATTGGTGCAGCGGATGTTCGCGGCGCTTGATTCATTCCCATTGACCGCTATTCCATTCTTTATATTGGCCGGCGCATTGATGGAAGTGAGCGGAATTTCCACTCGCCTTGTAAACTTGGCGCACTCATTGGTGGGACGTGCAACGGGTGGACTTGGCCTAGTGGCGGTAATATCAGCAATGTTTTTCGCTGCCATTTCAGGGTCCAGTGCTGCTACCACAGCTGCTATCGGTGGTATCCTTATTCCAGCCATGGCAAAACGCGGTTATCCGCGTCCCTTCGCTACTTCTGTGCAAGCTTCATCAGGCGAATTAGGCGTAATCATACCTCCATCCATTCCGATGATTATTTTTGCACTTACTGCAGGTGTACCCGTTTCAATTGGTGATCTATTTATAGCTGGTATTTTTCCAGGTTTCTTAGTTGCTGGTGGATTGATGTTGACGGTCTATATCGTCAGCAAACGCAACGGCTATGGTAAAACTCACGATGAGAATGATCCACATGGCGAAACTCGTGCTAGTGTGTGGAAATGTTTCAAAGAAGCAATACTTGCCCTGATGTTACCCGTGTTGATATTAGGCGGTATCTATGGTGGCATATTTACGCCAACCGAAGCTGCTGCGGTTGCCGTGGGATTTGCTCTGATTGTAGGCGGACTTATCTTCCGTAGTATCAGTTTTAGTGGATTGATGACGGCGCTGCGCTCATCAATCCTAAATACAGTGGTGATACTATTAATCATATCTGCAGCCAGCGTATTTGGATGGGTACTAACCGCTAATCGTATTCCAGAAATGGTGTCTCAATTCTTCATCGCTATTTCTGATAATCCATTGGTATTCCTGGCGTTAATCAATCTGATGCTATTGATAGTTGGTATGTTCCTAGAAACCGGAGCAGCTATCACTATTCTTGCGCCAATCCTTACACCGGTTGCAATGCAACTTGGCATTAACCCGCTGCATTTTGGTATCGTAATGATCGTAAACCTAGCTGTCGGGATGACTACGCCGCCTGTGGGTGTGAACTTATTTGTCGCTTGTCAGATTGCTGGTTTGAGGGTGGAACAAATCCTGAAAAGCATGTTGCCCTTCTATGCAGCTTTATTGATCTGCTTAGGAATAATTACTTACTTCCCGGCGCTAACTCTTTGGCTGCCTGCCGTATTGAAATAACTAGTTTAGCTTATCTCGATAAATAGTGGAGGAATAATATGTCGACCTCAGTAACAACAAAATCAGTTTACGAGCCGGACCAGCAGGGCCTGTATTTTCCACGCCCACCTGAGTTTGCAACATTTGCTGAAGAGCGCCAGCATCGCCGTGAGCGGCTGGCTGCTGTCTGCAGGATATTCGCCCGCTACAAATTTGAATATGGATTTGCAGGCCATATGACAGTGCGTGACCCTGAACACGCCAATCTATTTTGGACGAACCCGTTTGGCATGAGTATGTCACGGGTTAGAGCATCAGATCTAATTCTTGTCGATCATGATGGTAAAGTCGTTGAAGGAACATGGGCAGTTAACCGAGCTGGTTTCGTTCTACACTCGGCAATTCACGAAGAAAATCCTGATATTGTCGCTTCCTGCCATGCTCATACAGTTAATGGAATGGCTTGGGCAGCCTTGGGCCGTCCGCTGGATCCAATTACACAAACCGCTTGTGGCTTCTATGGACATCAAGCTTTGATAACAGAAGAAGCCGGAGCAGTCGTCATCGAACGAGGAGCAGGCTTCTCAGTTGCAAAAGCGTTCGGTGATGCCAAGGTCGCAATTCATCAAAACCATGGCTTATTCAGTGTCGGACGTCATAGCATCGATGAAGCTGCTTGGTGGTTTATCGCGTTAGAGCGTGCTTGTGAAATCCAGTTAAAAGCCGAAGCTACTGGCTCCCCATTGAAGCTAGTCTCGCCCGAAAAAGCAACGCATTCAGCAAAGCATCTCGCAACACCATTTATGGGTTGGCTCCATTTCCAACCTATCTATGATTGGATTATTCATGCTGAACCTGATCTCGTTAACTGACGGCCCTGAAATGAACATTAAAACTAATCCAACCAAAACCTACAAAGTTCTCATTTGCGATCTTGTTGGTCTTAAACTGGGGGCTAATGGTGAGCCTGACCCTATTGAAGTCAGGAATTATATTGAGGCGGCAGGCGGGGTTTTCCATACTAGCGGCTTGGACACCGCCGTTCAATTAAGCAAAGGGCGGATCAACTTTTTCTATCTACCCGATATCTCTACGGAAGAAGAGTTATTGCACGAAACAAGAGATGCGCGATATGATGGGGTAATTGCTGCGGCAACAGTTTTACCAGAGAAAAGTGTCTTTGGTATCGCTGGTGTAAGGATTGGAGCCGGCACTGGTAATATGCAATCGGCTTCTTGGGGAGGTGGTGACGGAATTGGCGGTAACGCTGTTCTTATGAACACACCAGGCCTGAACAGCGTAGCGACAGCCCAAATGGTGATGCGTGGATTGCTAAAATTTGCACCTGACCTTCCATTTGAGCATCTCCACGATCTCGTCATGGCGAGTGATTTCGATACAGGACGGGATTTACGGAGATTTCCAACAGAAAAGTTGGAGGGGAAACGATTATCAGTGCTTGGCTATGGCAATATAGGCAGGGAAGTCGCGAAACTCGGTAAAGCATTTGGAATGCTCGTTACAATCTATGCCCGTAGCCACCGCCGAGAACAAATTGAGGCGGAAGGCTTTCGCTTTTCTGGTAACCCCGTTCAAGCAGCGACAGATGCAGATGTAGTTTCAGTTCATATTGGGCTTGGACAGTTCAATGCTGACGACAAGCAATATGCTAATTATGGTTTTATCGGAAGTGATATATTGTCTGCAATGAGTGATGAGAGCATCCTTATTAATTTCGACCGTGGAGAAGTCGTGGATGTTCAGGCCCTAGATACGGCAATGGCAAACAATAAAGTTTTTGCTGCTGCAATTGATGCAGATATATTTCGTACAGAAGATGGCATATTGAGCGGTCCTTTAACTCCATACATCCCACTCGCTCATCGCTATCCTGGAAGGATTTTACTTTTACCACATGCAGCTGCGGATACGGATCATCCCTCGCGAGTAGCTGGTGCGAAGCAAGCGGTTGACCAGATGATTGCTGCAATACACTCGGGGGAGATCAGCAATCTCAAAGGTGATCTGCCAAATGATTTCTATATTAATACGGTGAAGCTATGAAGTCTAAGGAAGCAAGAGAATTTCTCACCGGATTATTTGATGCCGCCGTCAAGGCTGCTGATCCACTATCAGGTATTAGGGCGCATCTGCCATCTCCCCCTGAGGGTGGTAAAACAGTCGTAATTGGTGCAGGCAAGGGTTCCGCTCAGATGGCGCAAGCGCTTGAGCTTCTATGGCCACACCCAATTGAAGGTACAGTTGTCACACGCTATGGCTACGGCTGCGCTACCCGCAATATTGAAGTCTTGGAAGCAGCACATCCCGTCCCTGACGAAAATGGTATTAAAGCCGCAGAAAGGTTGCTTGACCGTGTCGCTCAACTCACCGAAGACGATCTCGTAATTGCACTAATATGTGGCGGAGGTTCCGCTCTTTTACCAGCGCCACCATGTGGCTTCACTCTGCAAGATGAAATTCATCTCAACCGTGTTCTGCTCTCATCTGGAGCACCAATATCTGCTATGAACACGGTTCGTAAACACTTCTCTCGAATAAAGGGGGGCCGCCTTGCAGCAGCAACCAAGGCAAGAATTGTTAGCTTAGTGATTTCGGATATTCCTGGAGATAACCCAGCATTCATCTCTTCTGGACCTACCATTCCCGATACGACCACACGTGAAGATGCTTTGCAAATTATTGAGCGCTACAGGATTGAACTTTCTCCAAAGATCCATGATTTTATAAGATCTTCAGAAGCTGTCGCTCCGCTGCCAACAGATGCCACCTTTGAACGTGACAATCACCATATTGTGGCATCAGCACGAGTTTCGCTTGATGCTGCCGCAGAACTCTCATTATCAAAGGGAATTAACGCTTATATTCTCTCTGATGCAATGGAAGGCGAGGCGCGTGATGTCGCGGGAGTTCATGGTGCTATTGCAAATGAAATTGCTACAAGAGGTAGCCCCTTTCTAACTCCATGCGTTCTCCTTTCTGGCGGTGAAACAACTGTCACAATACGAAACAAGGGAGGCAAAGGAGGGAGAAATAGCGAGTTCGCACTTGCACTTGCCACTTGGCTAAATTGTCACAATATTCATTCTCTAATTGCTGATACCGATGGAATAGACGGTTCCGAGAATAATGCAGGAGCCTTTGTCGACGGAACGACACTGCGCCGAATGATAGAAAACTGCATAGATATCGAAGATGCCCTCTCACAGCATGATACTTATACGGCTTTTTCCTCAATCAATGATCTTTTTGTTACCGGACCTACTGGTACAAACGTTAACGATTTCAGAGCGATACTCATTTTATCCCACGAGTAAACAATGACCTGGGCCCCAATGCTCCTCCATTTTTCAGGAGAGTCTTGATTTTTAATTTTGACCTTACGCGGCCAGCTTTTCCAGTGCCATTTTCATGGCGAACTCATTCGGCGTGACATTGCCGAGTGAGGAATGCGGTCTGTTTTTGTTGTAATCATCCTTCCATGCTTTGATCTCGATGCGTGCCTGAGAAAGCGATGAGAACAAAGTCTCATTCAGGCATTCATCGCGGAAACTTCCGTTGAAGCGTAAACATCCGGTGACTACCGCGATAATGCAGAGATATTCTTATGTTTTTGGTTTTCTGCGCCATTTTTTGGCAAGTGCGTGCAGAGCCTTTTCGATTTGATCGTTGTTGATAGTAT
>NZ_JBJDRZ020000042.1:0-28720 GCF_044987585.2 Paenochrobactrum sp. BZR 201-1
CAATAAACTATCTCGCCGCAATTGCTCTTGTTTCTACAATCATCGCAGGGGGGTAATTGAGTCCTCAGCCTAGAGCACTCTTGGCTGACAAAGGCTATGATGCAGATTGGCTTCGGGAGGCACTCACCAAGCGTGGCATTAAGGTATGTATTCCGTCAAAGGCAAACCGCAAAGTGCCGATAACACATGACGTTACGCTCTATCGAAAGCGGCACAAAATCGAGAATATGTTCGGAAAACTCAAAGACTGGCAGCGCATTCACACAAGATATGACCGCTGCGCTCATACATTCATGTCTGCAATCTGCATTGCGGCAACAATCATCATCTGGATTAATCAATGAGTCCTGACCCTAGAAATGTTTGAAAAAGCAGACCAGATAAGGCGCAGCTTCTTCCTTAACAGTTCAGAAACACCAAACGTTTCAGTGAACATTAAGGCGCTGAGTGTACCTGAAAACATAAAAGCAGCGGTCATGCAAATTGTGGGCACTTGCGTTACCGGAACACCTCAACAAAAGGATGTTGTTTCCATCTATTGGCCTGGTGAAGGCAGCAATCGTACATCCAAGTTTCTTATTTTTACTGATAGCTGGAATGAAGTTGCCAGCGCCAGCGCCCATGGTCACTATTTCGTTTACTAGATCAAGGGAAGATAAGACAAGAAAGCCCTGGACGTTTTCGTATCGTATTTACCACACAAGGAAAACCTGTATCGTTTCTTGTCGATTTCAGTGCTTTATTTCCAGCTTATAATAAAGCGCTGCTAGAGGGTTTTCAATGCAAAGAAATCAGGTGACGATCTGAGTTGTCACATTACAGTGCCGTTGTTAGCGCGGTTACGAGGCTTTTTGCAAGGTTTTCTCAGGTTGTATTTTTGAGCATAAATGAATGATATTCATACATTATTCAGCTTTAGAAATCGCATTTCAAACTAGAACCCACCCTGCTATAAATATTATGGCGACCAAGTTGAAATTTCCACTTCTGTGTAAAGTAGAAATGTCATTTTCATCCCACATGCAACGTCAAGCCCCCGTTCTGAGCGGCTGGTCAGGGTTGCAAACGAGGAATGGGGGCGATATATGCCTCAACTGAGATGGATATTGGTTCTAATCATCAATCGATTGAACGGAATTAACAAACTCAATTATGATCTCTGTAATTTCATCAGGTATCTCTAAATTTGGAAGATGAGCAACATTATTTAGCTCTTTTCCTCGCCCTTTGAATACTATTTTTGAGATATATTGAGACCTTTCTTGAATATGAGGAAAATCTAAGCTTCCCCATAATACAAGTATAGGCATCTCTATTTCATGTAAGTGTTGATAGGCTCGCACTTGATCCCGATCAGAACCTATTGGTGAAGATTTTAATGCAGTATCATACATATCAAAAAATAATTGCCTTACTTGCCCTTTAATACGCCCCTCACAAGCAAGTGGACCGTCAAGCCAAAGCCTTGCCTTGATTGCATTTATTTCATTGTTTTTTTGTGCTGTGATAGCTTGGGTTTGACGAAGTAATAGCTCTTTTATATCAATTGGGTAATTCGGTTCTGGCGCGCCACTCACAGACGGTGAGATGAGCACAACGGCTTTGATCTTCGATGGGTGCAACAACGCCGCGTCCAAAGCAATTTTTGCGCCTTGTGAGCACCCGATTAAAATGGTGGGTCTATCTTCAGAATATGCTTCGATTACAGCCATTAAGTCAGAAATAGAAGAAAAATCTGTTGTTTTTGCACGTGTTTTACCAAACCCTCTTCTGTCGTATGCTATGGACTTACAATAACGTCCTAACACCTCCATTTGAGAATGCCACATACGGCTATCACAAACATTTGCATGCAAAAAAATAACTGGTTCGCCGCCACCTATAACCTCTGTCCATAGTGCTGCATTCTCGGTAAAAATGTGAGTATATTTTCGCATTTTTTCATTCATTTGATCCGGCTCGACTTAATGATTGAGCGCTTCGCGTGATGGCAGTTGGGTCATTGATGAAATTAGTCCTCCGGCCCGGTTTACGGCCATTCGGCTGATAACCATTTTTCTGGCTGTTACTCTTCACCTTTGGTTGTGGCATCTGCTCTTGCTGCTCCTTAATGAAGGCAAGAACTTCGCCAAGCCGTTTATTCTCAACAATGGCAGTATGGCTCACGTGATCCACATCAAACATCTTGTAGCGCAGAGAAAGTCCTCTCCAACGGATATCAAGACGACCATCGACAAAGGCATAGGTATCAACATATTTACCAACCAGGCCACGAGTTATATTATTGTCTTCCAGCATAATTCTTTTGCGCTCAAAGGAAAATGTTAATTGGGCACCAACATAGCGTTGCTCGCGTTTACATAGAATATCACGAAGGCGATCATCCGTTATATTCAATGGTTTATGCATATTATCAGAACGGGCAGGGAGCTTGGAAAACTTAGCATTATACCGCATCATAAACTCTGGTAAGAAAGCATTGCCTGCCTCCATATCTGATATCCCAGCCAGTCGGAGTTCCTTGACCAAACGATCCTGCAATGTGCGATTTGCACGTTCAACACATCCTTTCGCCTGACTGGAATTCGCACATAGAATCTCAATATTAAGTTCCGAAAGTACACGCCCGAATTGTGTCATGCGCTGGCCACTTTAGCTTCGGTCTTTCCACCCCGAAACACGGAATGTTTGTCGGAGTAAAACGCTATTGGGCGACCATGAGTATTGAGTTAAAGTTCTAAAGCCTCAAAATATGTAAAAGCACTTTCCGAGCGCACAAAAAGCAACTGCATCAACGTGCTGGTGGCATCATCAATGAAAACAAGCAGTGTGCAGGGTGGCCCGCGATCTTCAAACCATCGATGATCAGAGCCATCAATCTGGATCAATTCGCCATAGAATTCACGCCGTAACCGTGGCTGATGAAATGTCCGGCGCTGCTTGCGGGAAAGCCAAATTCCGGCTTCCTACATCCATTTACGTAAGGTCTCACGCGACACGCTCAGCCCATGATGTTCAGCCAATTTCTCCGCTGCCAATATCGGGCCAAAATCAAGGTAGCGTTCGCGAATTAAGGTCAAAGCATAATCGCGGATACCATCAGGCAAATGATTGTTTAACCGACATCCACGGCTTCGGTGTCGAATGCTGGCTGCGCCATCATTGATAAAACAATCCAACAACCGATGAACATGGCGCTCGCTCAAAGCCAGAACATGCGCTGCGGATGCAAGCGTCATCCGGCCTTCAATACGATGTAATTCTCGCTCGCTCATTAAAATCCATCCCATCTGCAAACTCCCACATCCTCAAATGCGAAGAGTGTGACATTCTTACTTTGCAGAAACAGGACATTTTAACTTTGCGGCTAAAAGAACCCACCCTGGATAATATATTATGGAACAATAAAGTGTATTTTGTATTTCACCAATTCGGCAATTTTAAAGATCAATCGGAAATGTAAATCCTGCTTTCACGCGATCCATCACCACCATGGTTTTGAAGCCTTTGATATCGTGGTTTTCATAAAAAAAACGACGGGTGAAGGCTTCATAATCCTCCATGTCTTTGGTGGTAATAACCAATATAAAATCAGCGTCTCCCGTTACATAATAGCCGATCATAACTTCTTTGGTTGTACGTATCGCCGTTTTGAAACGGTCCACAATATCCGCTCTTTCCCGTTCAAGCGAAACGAGAACGATCATTGTGATATTGCGCCCGACAGCTTTGGGGGAAACAATCGACACGTCCGCCTCAATAACCCCCTCGTCCCGCAAACGCTTCAAGCGTCTTTGACAGGCTGTCGGAGATAGATGCACGATTTGTGCGAGCTCTTCTGACGTCATGCGATTGTTTTTTTGTACCGCATCCAGCAATGCTCTATCAGCCCTATCTAATGTCATTATGCATAATTCCTGCTCATATATGTGAAATGCGAATAATTTCTGCATTTTAATTTCAATCATTGCAGAATTTATATCATGTCGAGCAGTTAGACTTGTGTAAACCCCAAACGGAGTTCACGCATGAAAAACCTTGCCTCTGCCGCGATTAAAAATTTACGGCGACCTGATCTGATCGAGCACCGTGCTTTTATAAACGGGACATGGGTAGCTCGCGAGCAAACAACAAAAGTTATCGATCCTGCAACCAACGCATTTTTAATGGATGTTACCGCTTGCTCGCTTAAAGATGCAGCCAATGCCGTTGACTATGCGAAGGAAGCTTTTGTCCGGTGGCGTGATTTTTTGCCTGTTGAGCGAGGGCAAATCTTGCGCAAATGGGCCATGCTCATGCGTGAAAATGCGCAGGATCTGGCAACAATAATGACCGCTGAACAGGGCAAACCGCTGTTAGAAGCACTTGGCGAAATTACTTATGGCGCCAACTTTTTGGATTGGTTTGCCGCGGAAGGTGAACGCGCTTATGGCGAAACAATCCCAAGCCATTTACCAGGCAGTCGTCTTTCGGTGCAAATGCAGCCTTTGGGCGTCACAGTGGCGATTACACCTTGGAATTTCCCTTCCGCGATGATCACACGCAAAGCTGGTGCGGCCTTGGCTGCGGGCTGCACTATGATTGTCAAGCCTGCTCCAGAAACACCGCTTTCGGCACTGGCCCTTGCTAAACTGGCTCAAGAAGCTGGTTTGCCGAAAGGTGTTTTGCAGGTAATTACTGGCGAAGCGGCACCATTGGCACGCCATCTGCTGGAAAATCCCCATGTTCGCGGTTTTTCTTTTACCGGCTCAACTGAGGTCGGGCGTATTTTGCTTACTCAATCTGCTGCCACAATTAAAAAGGCATCGCTGGAACTCGGGGGGCATGCACCATTTATATTGTTTGGCGATACTAATCTGGAACATGCTGTTAAAGGCTGTATGAGTGCAAAATTTGCTACATCCGGACAGGACTGTTTGGCCGCAAACCGTATTTATGTGCAGCGTTCTATATATGATGCATTTGTTGATAAATTTGCTGAAGCGGCCTCCAAATTAAAAGTCGGACACGGACTGCAAACGGACACAGATATCGGGCCCATGACGCGTCCGACTGTGGCAGAAAAATGCAGGCAACAAATTGCGCAAGCAATCTCGGCCGGAGCGCGCCTTGTATGTGGCGGACAGGATAGTCCGTTGGGCGGAAATTTTGTGAGCCCGACCGTGTTAGCAGATGTCACAGACGATATGCTGATTGCGCGTGAAGAAACCTTCGGGCCGGTTGCTGCCATCTTATCTTTTGATGACGAGGAAGAAGTCATCAAGCGGGCAAATAATACGGAAATGGGCTTAGCCGCCTATGTTTATACCAATGACCTTGGCCGCGCCATGAGGCTGACCGACCAGCTGGAATACGGCATGGTCTCTGTCAATACACCAAAATTCACCGGAGCACCGATACCATTTGGCGGCTGGAAACAGTCCGGTCTAGGGCGTGAAGGCTCACGTCACGGTCTCTTTGAATATCTCGAAGCAAAATATGTCTGCTTCGGCAATCTTGCTGCATAAAGGATTTTTATCATGACTGTTGACTATAAAAAAATCGCCGAGATGGATCGTAATTCAGTTTTACATCCTTTCACGCAGCTGAAAGATTTTGCCAGCGGGAAAATGGGTGATCCGACTATTGTAGAAACCGGCAAAGGCATCCGGATTCAAGATGTTCACGGCAATCAGTTAATTGATGGTTTTGCAGGCCTTTATTGCGTCAATATCGGTTATGGCCGTGCGGAAGTGGCCGAAGCGATTTCCCGCCAAGCTTATCGTCTTGCTTATTATCATTCCTATGCTGCACATACGACCGATGAGTTGGCGATTTTGTCTGACCGTCTGGTGAAAATGTCGCCGGGCAATATGAGCAAGATTTTTTATGGCATGTCTGGATCGGATGCCAATGAAACACAGGCCAAATTAGTTTGGTATTATAATAATTTACGCGGCAAGCCGAACAAGAAAAAGATCATTTCGCGTGAACGTGGCTACCATGGTTGCAGCGTTGTTTCAGGTTCTATGACCGGCATGAGTTTTTATCATGATCATATGGACTTGCCGCTCGCAGGCATTTTGCACACCGGCGCTCCCCATTATTATTGGGGCGCGGAGGCCGGAGAAACCGAATTAGAATTTTCCAAACGCCGTGCAGTTGAGCTCGAACAGCTTATTTTGCGAGAAGATCCAGATACAATTGGTGCGTTTATCGCCGAACCAGTGCTTGGAACTGGCGGCATTACTCCTCCTCCGGAAGGTTATTGGGAGGAAGTGCAGAAAATTTTGAAGAAATACGACATTCTGCTGATTGCTGATGAGGTCATCACCGGCTTTGGCCGCACCGGTTCGATGTTCGGTTCTCAGCATTATGGCATGGAGCCAGATCTCATTACTGTGGCGAAAGGGCTGACTTCGGCATATTTTCCACTTTCAGGCGCGATTGTCGGCAAAAAAGTCTATGATGTGATGGAAGACGCTGCAGATCGTATTGGTTCCTTCTCGCATGGCTACACTTATTCAGGTCATCCGATTGGTGCCGCTGCTGCCAATGCAGTGCTGGATATTGTTGAAAAAGAAGATTTGCCGGGCAATTCGCGCGTCGTCGGCGCTTACTTTCAAGAGCAATTGAAAAACAAATTCGCACAGCTGCCTATCGTTGGTGAAGTGCGCGGGGTGGGCTTGATGGGAGCAATTGAATTTGTTGCCGACCGTGAAAATAAAACCCGTTTCAAGCCGGAGCAAAGCGTTGGTGCGCGTATTTCCAAAGCTGCACGCGAGCGTGGATTGATTGCCCGTGCGATGCCGCATGGCGATATATTGGGTTTTGCGCCACCGCTTGTCACCACCAAAGAGGAGGTTGATGAAATGGTCTCAATTGCCGAAGCCGCAGTGCGTTCGGTTATGGACGAGCTCACAAAATCGGGTGAAAAAATCTGATTGAAATTCAACCGGCGGGATATTTTATTTCGCCGGTTGATCTTGTTCGTCTAAAACAGCTTGTGCTGTGTATAGTACTTCATATTTAGTAAAAACTATGCATAATGTCATGAAATGATCGTTATATAAACGAGACAATTTCATGTTCAATCAAGTCAATATTCATAAAAACATGTCTTCCACTTCGTCGAAGTCTGTCGTTTGGAATCCCCAAATTGTCAAGCAGAAGGGGGAGACAAAACATGCCGCACTGACAAGTTGTATCATTACTGACATTGAAGCAGGCATTTTAAGGCCGATGGATCGTATGCCCACCCATCGCGATCTGGCGCATGAACTTGGGCTATCAATCCAGACTGTCAGCCTTGCTTATAAAGAGGCCGAACGTCTTGGCTATTTGAGCGGCGAGATCGGCCGAGGAACCTTTGTCAAATCACGCGTCACCGAGCGTGCAGGGCGTATGATGCTCGATCACAGCCCGAATGAAGTGCTCGATTTATCGATAATACGTTGTGTTTATCTTGATGAACATGAAAACGCTTCACGCGAAATATTGCTCGAACTTTCTGAAAGTGACAATAGCAGTTTCATGCGCCCTTGCCGGCCGATTGCCGGACTTGAGCGCCATCGGGAAGCTGCGCGCGCATGGTTGCAACCAATCGGCATAACAGCAGGCATTGAGCGTATTCTGGTAACCAATGGTGCAGCACACGGTATTTTTCTGGCGTTAAGCTGTGTTATCCGTTCAGGTGATGTGGTGCTGTGTGAAAACCTGACCGATCACGGCATTATCGGGCTTGCCAATATTTTAGGGTTTAGTCTTAAAGGCTTGCCGACGGATGAGGAAGGTATTTTGCCCGATGCACTGGAGGCTGCCTGTTCTGCTGGCGGTGTGCGGGCAATTGTGCTCGTCCCTACCCTCAACAACCCGACCAGCCATGTAGCAACTGCACTGCGCCGGCAGGAAATTGCAACCATTGCCGAGCGTTATGGGGTTTTTGTGATTGAGGACGAGGTTTATCGCCCGATTATCGAGGATGATCTGCCTGCAATTTCGCAGATGTTGCCTAATCTCGGTTTTTTCATCACCAGTTTCACCAAGACGGTCATGACCGGTTTGCGCGTCGGTTATCTTGTCGTGCCACCAGCTTATTCAATGCGGGCTGCTTCCATTTTGCGCGTGTCCAGTTGGAGCGGAACCTATCTTTCAGGCGAGATCGCTACGCGTTGGGTGGGAAATGGCACAGCACAGCGTTTACTCGGCATACAGCGCGATGAAGCACGACAAAGACAAATGATTGCCTGCAAAATTCTTGGCGACCATATCGCATCAAGCCATCCGCTCTCGCTCTGCGCTTGGCTGAAAGTACCGGCACATTGGACTGAGGACGGATTGGTGCGTGTGCTGGCCAATCAAAATGTTGCAGTAACCCCTTCCGAACCTTTCATTGCAGGCCCCGGTCATGGTGGCGGTATTCGCATTTGTCTTGGCGGACGCATGAGCCATCCAGGGCTAACCAAAGCCTTGACGACAATCCGTCATGCTTTTGAGCAATTGCCGCCGGTGTTTGATGTGGGTGCAATTGGATGACTTGAACCTCACAATAATTGTATCATGACATTATATTAATTGACATGATTTTGTTTCTCTCTCACCATGACAATCATGATGAGAGATTTTCAACCAGTCACCACAGCAGAAAAAGTATCGGCGGATAGTCTTCCCGTTACTCTATCCGATATCGAACATGCGGCTGCACGTATTGATAAATTCGTGGTGAGAACACCTCTTGTCCAATCCAATAGGCTGTCTGCCCTCACAGGCCAGCCTGTTTATCTCAAACTTGAAACACGCCAGCCCATCGGGGCTTTCAAATTACGCGGCGCTATCAACGCCATTCTTTCTCTTGATGAGAAAAAACGCGCTCAGGGTTTGGTCACTGCATCAACCGGTAATCATGGCCGCGCCGTAGCCTATGCAGCGCGCGAACTTGGATTAAAAGCCACCATTTGCATGTCAGCACTTGTGCCGGCAAACAAAGTCGATGCCATTCATGCGCTTGGCGCGGAGATTTGCATCACCGGCATGTCACAGGATGATGCTCAAAACGAAGTTGCAGAGCTGGTGACGAAATGTTCGCTGACTTCCATTCCGCCTTTTGATGATGTCAATGTCGTTGCGGGTCAAGGTACAATCGGGCTCGAGATTATTGAGGAGCTGCCGGAGCTCAGTACAATTTTAATCCCTCTTTCCGGAGGCGGTCTCGCAGGCGGCATAGCTGTTGCGGTTAAAGCGCTCCGGCCACAAGCTCGCATCATCGGTATATCAATGGAGCGCGGCGCTGCAATGGAAGCCTCTATCCGTGCCGGTCAGCCTGTTGAGGTTACCGAAGAGGAAAGTTTGGCAGATTCCCTTGGCGGTGGCATTGGTCTCACCAATCAAGTGACTTTTCCTCTTTGCAGTGCACTTCTCGACGAAATCATCTTGTTGAGTGAAGAAGAAATAGCTGCAGGCATCCGCCATGCCGCGCAAGAAGAAGGTGAAACCCTCGAGGGCGCCGGAGCGGTCGGTATTGCGGCCCTTCTCGCAGGAAAAATCAAACTTAAAGGGCCAACTGCCATCATCATCTCAGGCGGAAATATTGATGCTGCAATGCATCAAAAAATTGTCGAGGGAGGCATTTGATGAGCCGTATCTGCATACTCACAGAGAAAGACTTGCGGGCTATTATCAAGCTTGATCTGGCTACGATTGATTGTGTTGAGGCAGGTTTTGCAGCACTGGCGACAAAACCCGTCGCCATGCCGCCAATCTTGCGATTGGATATTCCTGAATATCGTGGAGAAGTGGACGTCAAGACGGCTTATGTGCCGGGACTCGATGGTTTTGCCATCAAAGTCAGCCCTGGCTTTTTTGATAATCCCAAACTTGGCTTTCCAAGCTTAAATGGCTTGATGATTTTGCTAAGCGCCCGTACAGGGCTCATCGAAGCTTTATTGCTTGATAATGGCTATCTTACTGACCTGCGCACCGCTGCGGCCGGTGCTGTGGCTGCCCGTCATTTGTCGCGTGAGAATTCATCAACCGCAACAATTTTTGGCGCAGGCATGCAAGCTAAATTGCAGCTGGAAGCTTTGTTACTGGTTCGCCCGATCAATTCTGTTCGGATTTGGGCAAGAAATCCCACCAAAGCTGAAATCCTTGCCAAGCAATTGTCTGATCAATATCCGCTTGAAGTGAAAGCCTATAGTGATCCTCGTGATGCTGTTAAGGCTTCTGATATTATCGTAACCACCACGCCTGCAGAACAGCCGATATTTTTTGAGGATTGGCTTGAAAAAGGTCAGCACCTGACCGCGATGGGTTCTGATGCAGAGCATAAAAACGAAATTGATCCGGCAGTTTTCAAGCGTGTGACCTATATAGCTGACCGGTTGGCACAGACGCGTATTCTTGGCGAATTACATCATGCCATTGCCGCAGGAGCAGTCGAAAGTGATGCATCATTTGCCGAGCTTGGCGATGTAATTGCCGGAAAAGCGGAAGCGAGAAAAGACGAAAAGACCATCACTTTTGCCGATCTGACCGGTACAGGCGTACAAGATACAGCAATCGCAAATTTAGCCTTTAACCGCGCAAAAGATGCGGAATCCGGCCAAATAATTAAAAATGATATTAAAATGGGAGATGCGGCGTGACAATAGCGCTGAATTTTACACCTGGGGAATATGCCGAACGTTTATCGAAAACCCGCCAATCCATGGAAACCGCGGGTATTGATCTTTTAATCGTAACCGATCCTGCCAATATGCATTGGTTGACCGGCTATGACGGATGGTCGTTTTATGTGCATCAATGTGTAATTGTTCCGCCAAGCGGTGAACCAATCTGGTATGGCCGCAAGCAAGATGCCAATGGCGCAAAGCGCACAGCCTATCTCGATCATGATAATATCATCGGCTATCCGGATCATTATGTTCAATCAACAGAACGCCATCCGATGGACCTTCTTGCTCAAATCATTGATGAACATAAATGGGCAAGCCTCAAAATCGGCGTTGAGATGGATAATTATTACTTCTCCGCCGCAGCCTTTGCGTCTTTACAAAAACATTTGCCTAATGCTCGTTTTAAAGATGCGAATGGTCTGGTCAACTGGCAGCGCTCTATCAAAAGCCCGACCGAGCTTGATTATATGCGCAAGGCCGGAAAAATTGTCGAACTTATGCATCAGCGTATCGTAGATATTATCGAGCCAGAGATGCGAAAATGCGATCTGGTAGCAGAAATTTATGATGCCGGCATTCGCGGCACATCCGAATTTGGTGGCGATTATCCATCAATCGTGCCCCTGCTGCCGTCAGGTATTGATGCATCCGCCCCGCATTTGACATGGGACGACAAGCCGATGCGTATCGGCGAAGGCACTTTTTTCGAGATTGCAGGTGCTTATAAACGTTATCACTGCCCGCTCTCGCGTACGGTTTTTCTTGGTAAGCCGACGCAAGCATTTCTTGATGCGGAAAAAGCAACACTGGAAGGAATGGAGGCAGGTCTTGCTGCGGCAAAACCAGGAAATAGCTGCGAAGATATTGCCAATGCTTTTTTTAAGGTTTTGAAAAAATATGGCATCATCAAAGATAATCGCACTGGTTATCCAATCGGACTGTCCTACCCGCCGGATTGGGGAGAGCGGACGATGAGCCTGCGTCCGGGTGATAAAACCGAGTTAAAACCGGGTATGACTTTTCATTTCATGACCGGCCTTTGGCTGGAGGATATGGGGCTGGAAATTACCGAAAGCATCGCTATTACAGAAACAGGCGTTGAGTGCTTATCGAATGTTCCTCGCCAGTTGTTCGTGAAGAGCTGATGCCATGCTGAATAGTTTACAACGCCCCTCTCCTATTACTGCCACGGTTGACCTGAACAAAAAAGGCATACAGCACGGCCATTTGCGTCTGCCTTATAGCCGTGACGACAGTGCATGGGGGTCGGTTATGATCCCGATCTGTGTCATCGCGAATAATGAAGGGCCGACTGCATTACTCACAGGCGCCAATCACGGCGATGAATATGAAGGCCCCGCCGCACTTTTTGAATTGGCTCAGACGATTGATCCGGCTGAAGTCAATGGCAGAATTATCATTGTTCCGGCGCTCAATTATCCGGCCTTTTGTGCCGGTACCCGTACATCGCCAATTGATCGGGGCAATCTTAATCGTAGTTTCCCCGGCCGAGCAGACGGCACTGTTACCGAAAAGATTGCCGATTATGTAACGCGCTATCTGATACCGCTTGCCGATATTGTGCTTGATTTTCATTCAGGCGGCAAAACACTCGACTTTCTTCCTTATGCGGCCGCACATGAATTGCCGAACAAAGATCAGGAAGCCAATTGCTTTGCGGCGGTGCAAGCATTTAACGCTCCTTTTTCTATGAAAATGCTCGAAATTGATGCTGTCGGCATGCTTGATACAACCGTTGAAGAAATGGGCAAAGTGTTTGTAACCACAGAACTGGGAGGGGCAGGCACTGCAACTGCTACTTCCATTGAGATTGCCCGAAAAGGCACCTGCAATATTCTTCGTCATGTTGGCATATTAAAAGGTAATATTGATATCCGGCCTAGCCAATGGCTGGATATGCCATCCGATGATTGCTTCACTTTTGCCCAAAATGACGGCTTAATTGCCTTTAACTGCAATCTGGGGGACAAGGTCAAAAAAGGCGCGACTATCGCCCGAATTTATCCACTAGGTAAAACCGGAATTGCCCCAATTGAATATCATGCAGCTTTAGATGGTGTATTGGCTGCACGCCACGTGCCCGGCCTTATCAAGACGGGTGACTGCCTGTCCGTTATTGCAACAATTACGGAGACAATCTGACCACCCAATCACAGTGAGATTCGAAAACGAGCCACTGAAATTAAACAGGAGGAGAATAAAATGACTATGATGAAAACTGCAGGTCTGGCAATTGTTGCCTTGAGCTTGTCCATTTCCGCCGGCAATGCTCTGACCTTGGATGAAGCCAAAGAGCAAGGCTATATCCGCGCTGCAACAGCCAATGAAGTGCCCTATTCTTTCATGCAGTCCGATGGAACATCTGCAGGCATTGGACCTGATGTCGCCAATGCTGTTTTGAAATCTATGGACATCGAGGATGTTAACTGGACGGTTACACCATTTGGAACCCTAATTCCGGGGCTTAAGGCCAAGCGTTATGACTTTACTGCAGCCGAGCAAAATATCTCGCCGGAGCGTTGCAAACAGGTCGCTTTCACCGAACCAAACTCATCTTATGGTGAAGGGCTTCTGGTTAAAAAGGGCAATCCTAAAGGCCTGACAACTTACGCTGATATTGCTAAAGATCCGTCATTGAAAGTGGCTGTTGTCTCAGGTGCTAATAATGTTGATTTTCTGCGCGCTGTCGGCGTTAAAGAAGATCAAATTATTTATATTCCAGCCAATGCTGACGCTATTCCAACGGTACAAAGCCGTGCCGATGCTTATGCCGCAACCGAGCTGACCGTCTCGGAGCTTGCCAAAGGGCAGACACAAGTCGAGCAAGTCGAACCATTTGAAGATCCGATCGTCAACGATGCCCCAGTACGTAATTACGGTGCTTTTGCCTTCAGACCTGAGGACAAGGATTTGCGCGATGCATTCAATGCGGCTTTGATCGAATTCCGCAAGACTGACGAATATAAAACAATTCTTGGCAAATACGGTCTCTCTGAACAAAGTATTGCGGCAGCATCAGAAAAAAACACCGCCGATCTTTGTGCTGGCAAATAATGGACAACGTGTCCGGCCTTGTCCGGACACATCCTGCTTGCTAACCGGAGGAGAAAAAGATGGACTGGACAGCCTATCTGCCGATGCTGTTGCAAGGTGCTGGCGTTACTATGACAATCACGCTTGCTGCCATTGCTGTCGGCGCTTGCCTTGCTTTTATCTTTGGCCTCATGCGTGTTGAAGGCGGGCCTGTTCTTTCAACAATTGCGCTGTGTTACACGGAAGTGTTTCGCGGCACCTCGCTGCTGGTTCAGCTTTTCTGGTTTTACTATGCATTGCCCCTCGTCGGACTCAGTTTGGATCCGATCACCACCGGCATTCTGGTACTGGCAGCTCATGCGGGTGGTTATGGCGCTGAGATTGTGCGCGGGGCAATGCAATCGGTTTCAGTGCAACAGCATGAAGCTGCGCGTGCATTGAATTTCAACCGGTTTCAGACCCTTTATCGTATTTCACTGCCGCAAGCAGTCGTAGAGATGATGCCGGCTTTCGGCAATCTTGCCATTGAGACATTGAAGCTTTCTTCTTTGGTCTCATTCATTTCAATTGCCGATCTGACATTCTCTGCTCAATCCATACGCAACATCACTTTGGATAGCACGAGCGTCTACACTTTCACACTGCTCGGCTATTTTGTGATGTCGCTTATGTTGATGCTGGCAATCCGGCTGATCGAGCATTTTGTACGTCGCGGCAATGCCTTTCCCCGCATAACACATTCATGAGGATAACACGCTATGATGTATGGTTATGAATGGGATACAACAACATGGATCAGCTATACAATTTCGATCCTGCCTATCATTCTTATTGGGCTGACGGTTACACTGAAAGCCGCGGCTGCCGGATTTTTGATTGCATTAGTGCTGGGACTGATATTTGCTTTGCTGCGGCGCAGCCGTAATAAAGCAATCTCCTGGACGACGGCCTTTATCGTCGAGTTTCTGCGTGACACTCCGCTCTTGGTGCAATTATTCTTTCTTTATTATGTGCTGCCGGAGTTCGGTATTGTCTTGCCAGCATTTATGACTGGTGCATTGGCATTGGGTTTGCAATATGCAGCTTATACGTCGGAAGTTTATCGTGGCGGTATTGAAGCTGTTCCGCGTGGTCAATGGGAAGCTGCAACCGCTCTTAATTTGACGCCTTTTCAAGCCTATCGCGACATAATCATACCTCAGGCAATCCCTCGCATTTTACCGGCAATGGGCAATTATCTCGTTGCTATGATTAAAGAGACACCGGTTTTATCCGTCATTACTATTCTGGAAATGATGGCTCTAGCCAATATGATCGGTGAACGAACTTTTGAATATCTGGTGCCGCTGACGCTTGTCGGCCTGATCTTTCTCCTTTTGACGCTGATTTGCTCGGCCGGACTTCACCGCTTGCAAAAAACGCTTCCCAAAGCAGGAATACCATTAAGATGACCGATAATATGACATCACCTACCATCATTGAATTTTCCAAAGTAAATAAACGCTTTGGCGCTTTGACAGTGCTTGATAATTTTAATTTCAAAGTAGCAAAAGGTGAAAAAGTAACCCTAATTGGCCCATCAGGTTCTGGAAAGTCAACTGTTTTGCGTATTTTGATGACACTGGAACCGTTTCAGGAAGGTCGTTTGACACTTGCAGGAACTTCTTATCATGAAGATGGTGGTAAAGGCCCTTTTTTAGCATCCGAAAAACATCTGCATCAAATCCGCAGTCATGTTGGAATGGTGTTCCAAAGCTTCAATCTCTTTCCGCATATGACCGTTTTACGCAATGTCATCGAAGCGCCAATACGTGTGCTTGGCATTGCAAGGGCAGAAGCGGAAGCAAGAGCCATTGAATTACTCAAAATGGTCGGGCTTTCTGATAAAAAAGACCACTTTCCTTCACAGCTTTCCGGCGGTCAGCAACAACGTGTTGCCATCGCACGTGCGCTTGCCATGCGTCCGCGCGTATTGCTCTTTGATGAGCCGACATCGGCTCTCGACCCGCAATTGGTTGGGGAAGTTCTTGCTGTTATCCGTGATTTGGCGCATGAGCATGATTTGACCATGCTTTTGGTTACACATGAAATGCGTTTTGCACGCGAAGTTTCAGATCGCATTTGCTTTTTTGACAAAGGGCGTATCTGTGAAGAAGGTAGCCCGGATCAAATTTTCGGTAACCCGAAACAAGAACGAACCCGAGAATTTCTGTCATCTGTTATTGATTATAGTTGATCGAATTCTTTGATGAGAAATGGCCTGTGCTGGCGCAATGTACCGAAAGATTATGTCCTCAGAGGTATCGGGCTCACCAAGTATGAGCTAAATTTCAATTCGCATTTTTTGCGATAGATTTAGCTGTCCATTTACTATGTTGATTTCAGGAATGCAGGCATGTGATTACAAAAGCACAACCTTGAGAAGCCAATGTCATGACGCTTACCGCAATGATTGGCCAGTTTGTAATACTGTGTTTGCAAGCAAATTTTAATTCATAAATTTTGACAGAAAAAATTGTAGATCTATATTTTCAAATACCATATTTAAAACACATAATACAAATTTACGATTGGATTGTTGCTTAATAATGTTTTATAATTAATGGAAAATCATTTCCGGTTTACCACTAAAGTTGAAAGCGTCCTGTGCAAAATAGAACCGTTCAGACATCACCGCATGGGTTAGACACCAGCAACCTCAGTTCATTGCAAGCAGAAATTGCACGTAAATTAATGCCATTGATACAATCGGGCCGATGGGCTGTAGGTGAGAAGATTTCTGATGCGGCATTGTCTCGGGAATTTGGTATTTCCCGCACTCCAATTCGTCAGGTTCTGTATTACCTGATTGAAAAAGGCATTATCACTCAAACCGATAATCGTGGTTTCACGCTGCTCAATACCCCACTGACAACAGATCAGATGGAAGAACTGGTTCCTCCTTCTGACGTTGATACTTTATACCACCAGCTGATGCATGCGCGTGCCAATGGCATGATCGGCGACGAGGCATCAGAAACTGAGCTGGTGGAACAATTCAATTCATCGCGCGGTGTTGTACGACGCACGTTGATGCGCTTGTCTTCCGAGGGGCTGGCAGAGCGGCGCGATGGCCATGGCTGGCGTTTTGCCGAATGTCTGGACAACAAACAATCTGTCAATGAATCCTATGCCTTTCGCACAATTATTGAGTGCGGTGCTATAATGGAAGATACATTTAAACCAGATCTTGCCGAGCTTGCAGCACTGGAACATGCGCAACAAACGCTACTCGATATGCCACTGGCAATGATTAAGGGCGCGGAATGGTTTGAGGCTAATGCTAATTTCCATGAAACTGTAGTCTCATGGTCGGGCAACCGTTTTCTCATTCAATCAATCCGGCGACAAAACAGCCTGCGCCGTATGACCGAATATGCGGAATTTGCCGAGCTAAGTGAAACAGGTGTGCGCAAAGCAGCCCGCGATCATCTGGCTATTCTTGAAGCTATTAAAACCGATGATCGTAAATTAGCCTCGGCTATACTGTACCGTCATCTCAGCCGCTCCTACGTATCTGCAGACAGCCGCCCTGCTGCTGCACAAGATTAGTTTTGCTGCCAAATGGTTGAGCATATTTTCTGCCGTGACATCTGTATAGAACGAGGCGAACCACTGGCAGGGGCAGGCAGTGCTGCAAAACGTTATATATTATTGCACTGGCCGCGTGCGCATTGGCGGGTTCCGCGCACGCAGTCTCATACTATGCCGGTGGAACTTGCCGATGCGATCATGACCGCCAATGCTGCGGGACTGCATGTGGCACTGGTCGATGGCGATGATATTGCCCTGAGCTGTGACAACATCAATATTACACAAATCGAACCGCAAAAAGCAGCACAACTGATCTACGAGCTGGCGGACGGCGCTAAGCTTGAGGGGGAAAAGGATAACCGCATCACAATTGTCTGCTGTACAGATGCCAAACAAGACCCATGCTGTGCCCGATATGGTTTTGCGACATGGAAAGCCCTCAAAGCACAAGCTGACCCGCAACATTTCCGCATTCTGCAATCCACACATCTGGGCGGTTGCCGGTTTGCTGCTTCTGTAATCGTGCTGCCGCAACGTGCTCGCTACAGCCGGTTGCAACCTGAAAATATTGCAAATTTTCTTGAGCATATAAAAAAGGGCACGCCCTATCTGCCAGCCTATCGTGGTAACCCAGAGCTTGATGCACTTTCACAAGTGGCGGAACATGCTGCACTCACATGGGCGCAGGAGAAAGGACTGCACGGCAACGTCTCTTTTCCTCACCCAATAACCGAGCCGCATGATGGTACAAGCATCATCATCGACACTGTAATTGGCAGTTATGTGTTGGAGATATCATTACGCAAAACCAGTTTTCCGGTGAATACACGCTGCGTAACATTAAAAGATGAAAGCGACCCGACGCAAATAATGCGCTGGATCGCAGTGAATATCAGAGTGAAAATTTAGATTTTTTGTTTATTTTGCGCGCAAAACATCCGTGAAAAATGCTTTGACTGATCCCTGAATAGCAGTTCCGTCATGGGAGACACCGGCAACAGTATCAAAACGCGGCGTAAGGCCAAGTTTCTGCAATGATGTCTCTAAGCAACGCAACCGGTCAACACGGTTTTCACCGCTATCGTTAATACCATCGATCCACAATGTTGATTGCAGCCCTACGGTGACATCCCATATTTCGGTATCCTCATCACCGATGACAAGTTGGATAGCCACCTGTTTCATTGCTTCCACATCAAGAGGACGTCCAAAAATCGCATCGGTGTCTTTAGTGCCGACCCACCATGATTTCTGATCATCCGGCAGTGTTACCGTACCCGGAGCACCAACGGAAACACCAAGCAAACGCTGCGGATAGAGATAGAGAAAACGATGGACAAACTGACCGCCGCCGGAAAAGCCGTGTAACAAAAACTTTTCTTTTTCAATGCGATATTGCGCAGCAACTTCTTCAATCATATCCAGAAGGATCAAATCATAACGGATGCCTTCATAAATAATACGCTTATAATTATGAAGCTCGCCCTGTTTTCCGATAGCACATGGGAAAAGTGGCGCCAGCAAAATGCACTCATGCTCTTCAGCAAAATCTATGAATTCATCACGCAGAATATCTGCATCACGCAAACTGCCATGCACCAACACAACAAGCTGGTGAACCTTATCGCCATCTGGATTATAACTGCTTGGAATATAGCAGCAGTAAGAAAAACGTTGATCCATCCGTGAAGCGAAAAACGGCGTTCTGCCCAATTCATAGAAGTTTAGTTTTTTTGACATTTATAATCTCCCTTGATCCCTCAAGCCCATTATTTTTCCATGGCATAAGCGGCCAGAACTTTGCCAAGATACGCAAGCGATGCTTTCAATGCGTCGTAACCAGCATTACGCTCACGCGTGCCCTCATCCATGTAAAGGCGGCGATTGATTTCAAACTGAAGACTATTGCGGTTGTGACGCGGATTTGAATAACTCTCTGTCAGCTCCGCTCCCCTGAACGGCTTATTGATCGCCACATCCAGCCCGCACCCGCGCAAAGTTTCTGCTATCAGATTAACCAGCTCCGGTGAGGCCGATGTACCATCAAGATCGCCAAGGCAAATATCCGCCCGCACCGTACCTGCAGGATCGGAAGAAATAGCGTGTCCCACCGCCGTCATCGAATGGCAATTGATATGATAGACCCGCCCGAAACGCGCATAAACCGCATTCAGCAATGCCGCTAACTGCCGATGATAAGGCTGCCAGTAGCGCGCAATCCTGCTTTCTGCCTCGGCAACACTTAGTAAACGGTCATGCATCAGCTCATTGCCCCAGGCATAGCGCCACATCAGCCCCATACCGCGCTGTGCGGTGGGGCTGTTACGCACCGGATAAGGCCAGTCCCCCTCCACCATCTGCACATCCATATCAAGACGGGAGCGGTTCACATCCAGAAAACTACGCGGAAAATGCGCTTTCAAAAGCGGTGCACCAATATCCGGTATAAAGGAAAACAGATCATCCACATGGGTATCTGCCGCAACACGCACCCTCTCGACACTCACCGCCGGATGAAAATCATCCGGGATTTGCAATCCGCTATGAGGACTGTCAAATACCAATGGCACAAGCGGGGCACGGGGCACTACAACAGAAAGAACGCCTTCAATTTCAATAGGTTCAATTTTATCCAGCATCTTTTATGTCCGGCCCTTTATACCATTATTGGCTTTATTATTTCGTGCAAGCTGCAAATAATTATTCACTTTGTCTGTCGCGAGCGTAATGTCTCCAAGCTTGTCACCATTCAGCAACCGCTCCATGGTTTTGGCCACGCGCGCCTCACGGGCAATGCAAATATCCGCGATTTCTGCTGCTTCATCTGCGGGCAGCACCACAACACCGGAAGCATCCGCCAGCACAATATCGCCCGCCAATACCGGTACATTGCCGCAGGAAACCGGACGATTGAATGTACCGCCAAGATCAAGCTGGCGCGTTGTGATTGAGGATATGCCCCGACACCAGACCGGCAAACCTTCTGCAAGAATTTCCGCGGCATCCGTGCATGGTCCGTCAATGATCACACCGGCAATACCGGCTTGTTTTGCAGCACGTGCCACAACGCCGCCAAGGCAGGCGTGACGGTCATCCCCCAGACGGTCAATCACCAGCATATCGCCTGCCCGCAAGTGGCTCAGTGCGTAATGCAGTAATGTTGAACACATTGCCGGCAAAGCAAGTGTTACCGCAACTCCCGCGCAAGCATACTGCTGCCGGTCGAGCGCTTGAATATTGCCATGCATAAAACCTGTATGACGCAAATGCCCGACACTGGCAGTCTCAATTTTTTCCAGATGTCGCAACAATGCCGGATCCACGACCTGCGGCATCGGTTCAATACGATATTCACGCATAATTCTGTTCTCTTTGTTCTGGAGTTTGTGTGGTTTGCAGAGGATTGCGCGGATCATAATGCAATAACTGCTGCATTAACCGTGATGTGTAACCGACGATGTGATCGCAGATGATTTTACCCTTCGCGGCACTTGCCTGTGATGCGGAGCCACCTAGCATACCATTTGCATCCACCTCGTCACAATTGAGCGGAAACTGTACCGGCAATCCTTCAAAATCCGCGCCCGACACCCCTTTTACAGGAAGCCCGAAAACACTGCCGCGAGGCTGGCATTCAGAAAGCCAGTCCGGCCGCACGAGATGCGGGAAGAGATGCATATAAACCGACGTTAGCGGCTCGCCACCATGACCGCGAAATTGTGCGGAATGCTCACCATAAAGATTACGCCATAAACGATCCGGAATAAGTTTCCAGATATTGACACAAGGAATAATCACATCCCGCTCCCGCCTGATCTTGCGGCAGACCTGATCAATCAAAAAAGCATTGGTGCTGTGACCGTTAAAAATCAGCAGATGTTCATGGCCATGCTCCAGATAGGAAACCAGCATATCTTCAAGCACTGCGCAGAAAGTCTCTGCACGTAATTGCACACCGCCGCTCATTGCGCGGAAAAAATCTGCGTAGCCGAAAGGCAATGTCGGCGCAGTTAAACCTCCTCCTACTTCCGCACACATCTGTGCCAGCCTGTCGGTGAGCATAAAATCCCCCATAGGCGCATGTGGTCCCTGCTCTTCCTGTGAGCCAAGCGGAATTAACACGACAGACGGCTTTTTCATTCGCTGCGCAAAGGCCCGATGCGTCATGTCGCTGATCCGTGTCTGATCTTCAATGCGGATTCCATGAAGTGCGGGAAGGCTCAACTCGGATGAGTTAACATTCACCTGTCGATCAAGCTGTAATTGACCTTGCCTGAAAGTCAGGCGCACCGTATCGCGGAATGCTGTTTCAATGAAAACCCATTCCATTTCCAGCACACGGTTCTCACCACTTTGCGGCAACCAGCGGGCACAGGCTGCGACACGCAAGCCTTTTTCCGGCTGATAAGAATGATGCAGCCGAGCACCACTCATTGACGTAACAGTTTCGATAAAATGTCCGAAACCCGCACGAATATGATGGATTCCAGCCTGATCCTGCATGGTAAATTGTACAGCGTCTGCATCCTGCATAAAGCAAACAATTGCCACGCCCTGATCATTTCCACTGATGCGATATGCACCACAACACGCATCTGCTGCAAGATCGGCCTTGCCGCCATCAGGCTTTGTTGCGATATGCAAATTGACTAGCCGCGCTTGCAAGGCACTAGCAGTCTCAATCGCATTTTCACCGGCACCGGATCCAAGTGCCGGCAACAACCGCTCATAAATCAATTGATGCACACGACGATCGCTGTCCGCCAGCCCGCCGGTAAAAGCCACCACAGTTTTTTGATCCGGCAAGATAATGCAATATTGACCAAACAAGCCATTGGCCGAAAAACTATTATGCGGCCCGCGCCACCATTGATAGCCATAACCCTCGCGTTTGCTGATTGCTTCTCCATCAGCCAATTCATCCGGCCCCAGATAATGATCACCGGTGAATACACCAAGCACGACATCGCGGATTTGTATGGCAGTTGCCGCCTCCACCCAATCACGCGGCAATAATTGTTTGCCCTGCCACTCGCCTCCCTGCAGATGCAAGATGCCAAGTTTCAGCATATCTTCGCTTGTGCAGCTCAGGCCGTTGCCGCCGGTATTGACACCATCTGTGCCTTTATCCCAGTCCATGGTAGCGGACATAGCCATTGGCTTGAAAATCCGTTCTTTCAGATAATCATGGATCGGCCGCCCCGAAACCTTCTGCACGATGGCAGAAAGCATATAGCTGGCAGCGCTGTCATAAACGAAAGTTTCACCCGGAATAAAAGGTGTCGGCTGTTTGAGAAAATCCTCAATCCAGCTGGTTTTGATCCGCCGCCATGAACCGCCGGAAATGCCGCGTCCATGCCCGCTTGTCATCGTCAGAAGATGACGCACACGCATAGCTTGCAAATTGGCATCCGGCATTTCATGTAAATGCTCAGGAAAGAAATTGATGACCTGATCATCAATCGATAATAAACCGTCAGCAACCGCCAGTCCGACAGCCATTGAGGTAAAACTCTTGGTTACGGAATGCATCATATGCGGACGCTCTGCCGAGAACGGTGCCCAATAAGCATCGGTAATAAGCGCACCATCCTGCCAGATCAGCAGGCTGTGCAATTCAATATTTTCCCGCTCAATTTCGTCCAGAACAGACAGAATAACAGCAGGATTTGTCCCACGCATATGCGGCATTGCCCGCGGCAAAGTTTGAGAAATCATGTTCATGCTTTTTGTCCCGCCTCGTGCTGCGAGTGGTTATCAAAGCGCCAGTTAAGCGAAACGCCGGTTTCGGTGCGTGTAAGTGCCGGAATGGCGGACAGAAGCTCGCGGGTATAATCAGATTGCGGATAATCAAAAACCTGATCGCGTGTTCCTTCTTCAACAATAGCCCCATCACGCATCACCACAACACGATCTGCGAGTTGCTCCACCACGCCAAGATCATGGCTGATAAACAGACAGGAAAAACCGTAACGGTGTTGTAAATCCGCCAGCAATTCCAAAACTTTGGAGCGTACGGTTACATCCAGCGCCGAAACCGCCTCATCAGCCACCACAAATTGCGGTCGTCCGATCACTGCGCGTGCGATAGCTACACGCTGGCGTTGCCCGCCGGAAAGTTCGTGCGGATAACGGTCGAGATATTGGTTGCCAAGCCCGACCTCTTCCAAAATTGTTTTAACCCGTTCCTGCTTTTCTTGAGCATTAATTGTTTTATCAAGACGTAAAGCCTCGCCGACCAGATCTTTGATTTTCATACGCGGATCAAGTGAGCCAAAGGGATCTTGAAAGATCATTTGGCAATTCAAACGATAATCTTGATAACACTTAGAACCGGTTTGAACCGCCTCTCCGCGAAACAATATTTCACCCGCCGATGCCGGAACCAAACCAGCAATACAGCGCCCCAACGTCGTTTTGCCTGAACCGGATGCGCCGACAAGTGCCACTACTTCACCGGAATGAACCGCCAGATCAATACCATGAAGTGCCCGTTTCATTTTGCGGCTGGCTAATAGACCGGAGGAGACACGATATTCCACCTCAAGCGCACGCACCTCAATGACCGGCTTGCCCTTATTTTCAAGATGTCTTGCAGGCCCGCGTACCGGCATTGCCTGCAACAGAGATCGCGTGTACTCGTGCTGCGGATTTGCAATCAGCTCAGCACAGGCACCTTCTTCAACGATCTCGCCTTTACGCATAACAATGATACGGTCGCAATAACGTGCCACCATCGGCAAATCATGGCTGATCATCAATAATGCGGTTTTATCTTCACGCACCATTTCCAACATCAATTCCAGCACTTCGCGTTGCACCAACGCATCCAATGCAGTGGTTGGTTCATCGGCAATCAGCAATGCCGGTTTGAGCAACATGGCAGAAGCCAGCATAATGCGCTGGCGCATACCACCGGAAAACTGATGCGGAAAGGCATTGAGTGCCGCTTCTGTATCCTTAATACCGACACGGCGCAGCATTTCGGTCATTTGGGTATGGCGCACTGCTGCATCCAGCTTGGTGTGCTGGCGCAAAGGCTCCGACAATTGCCGTCCGATCGTCATTGACGGATTGAGCGAGGTCATCGGTTCCTGAAACACCATACCAATTTGAGCCCCACGCATGGCACGCAGCTCTTTATCCGCCATATGCGGCACCGATCGCCCCTGAAACCGGATGTCTCCACCGTCGATCTCAATCACCGGCGGCTGTAATTTCATCAAGCTGCGGGCGACCATGGTTTTACCCGAACCGGATTCACCAACAATACCGACAATCTCGCCAGCTTGAACGGTAAAGGATACATCATGCACAATCGGCTGACCGCTGACGCCGCTGACTTTGAGATTGAGGTTTTGCACCTCAACCACAGGGATATCCGATGATAAAGACTTATCAACTGAGGACTTTGTCATATCACAAACCTCTCATGCGGGGGTCAAAACGGTCTCGGACAGCATCACCGAAGAGATTAATGCCAAGCAAAGTCAGAGAGATACAAAGACCGGGGAAAATACCAAGCCACATTGCTTCTGCTATATGCGGACGTGCACTGGCCAGCATATTGCCCCATGTCGGCGCAGGTGGCGGCACACCGAGGCCGAGAAAACTCAGCGCGCTCTCCGTCAGGATCACCGAGCCAAACATTGAGGTCGCCAGTACAATCACCGGTGCCAGACAATTCGGCAGAATGTGACGGATCATCGTATAGAGTGCGGAATTGCCCATAACGCGTGAGGCTTCAATAAATTCCCGCTCCCGCAGAGATAAAACCGAACCGCGCACAATCCGCACCATGGATGGTGTATAGGCCATACCAAGGGCAAGAATAATGCCATACATATTGGCACCGGTAATCGACAGCAGCGCCAGCGCCAGCAGCATACTCGGAAAAGCGAGCAGTGCATTATTGCATGCCATGATAATACGGTCTGCCCAGCCGCGGGCATATCCGGCAATCACACCGAATGTCACACCGGCGAGAACCGCGCAAAATACAGTTGTCAGGCTGATGGAAACGCTTGTACCGGCAGCAGCCATCAAACGGGATAAAACATCGCGTCCAAATTCGTCGGTACCCAGCCAGTGCGCCGCATCAGGCGCCTGTAATTTGGCACGTAGATTAATACGTAGCGGATCATAAGGGGTCCAGAAGCGGCCGATAAATGCAGCACCCATAAAGCACACAAGCAATGCACCACCAAGGATATGGTTTCTTTGATAGTGTTTCATTCTGCAGTCACCCGCGGATCAAAGAGAGGATAAAACAGATCAATCACGAGATTGACCAGCAAATAGGTCACGGCCACAAACAGCAGACAGCCTTGCACCACGGCATAGTCGCGGGCATAAATTGAATCGATGATCAGCCGCCCAAGTCCGGGAATGGTAAAAACCGTCTCCACCACGGCCACGCCGCCGAGCAGGTTGCCAAGGATCAGACCGATCAAAGTCCATGTCGGGCCGAAAGCATTGCGGGCTGTATGGCGAAACAGAACTGCCGTTTCACTCAGGCCTTTGGCACGGGCATGGGTGATATAGTCGAGACGCAGCACATCCAATGTCGAGGCGCGTGCCATGCGCACAATGATGCCCGTTTCGTGCAGCACCAGTGTCATCACCGGCATGATCAGATAAATCAGACCTGCTACAGGATTATCAGTTATGGAGACATAGCCAAGCACCGGCAACCAACCGAGCTTCAAGCCAAACCCCAACAAAATCATCAAGCCGAGCCAGAATGTGGGAACAGACAGCAGCAAAGTCGACATGGCAACAATACCAAGATCGAGCGTACTGTTCTGCCGCCATGCCGCTATCATTCCCAGCGGCACAGCGATCAGCACCGATAATGCAACGGCAATCAATACCATTTGTGCACTGGTGGCAAAGCGTTGCAACACCAGATCAAGTACCGGTTCGCCATTAAGAACGGATGTGCCGAGATTGCCCTGCAACACATTACCCAGCCAGATTACATACTGCACCGGCACTGGTTTATTCAGACCCATTCGCTCGCGCGCAGCAGCCAATGTATCTGCATCAGCAAGGTCTCCCAACATCAGACTGGCAGGATCCCCCGGTATCAACCGGATCAGACCAAACACGGCCACAGAGACAAGAAAAAGGGTCGGGATTGCCGAAAGCAATCGTGAGAAAGCAAATCTCAGCATTAAATTATCCAGTTAAAATCAGAGCAATTATTCGGAGCGATCAACACCCCAAAAGCGTGCAAATCCCTGCCAGGTGCGATAGCCCTTCACCTTCGGACCGGAAACGCCGACATCAAGACCATTGGCAAGCATCACAAGGGGCATTTGTTCCATAAAACGGCTATGTAACTCATCAAATATGATCTGCCGTTTTTGAGGATCAGCAACATTTAATGATTGCTCGACCAATTCTTCGACCTGCGGATCATCCCATATATAATTGGCTTGTTTTTCTTTAGAACCAACAATCGTCCTATAGGCAATGGCCGGATCAGAACGGTTGGAATAATTGAAAGCCATGATCTGATAATTGCCGCTATTATAGCGGTCGAGCTGGCTTGCCCATTCAAGCACTTCGATATCGGCATTAATACCGGCCGACTGCAGCATGGCCTGCGCAATCACTGCCGTATCATAATTAATTGCCGAGCGGCGATTGGTGATAATCTTGATTTTCTCACCATTATAACCGGCTTCTTTTAACAGAGCGGGAACAGCTGACGGATCATAAGTATAAGCTTTATCCTGCGCTTTGGTGTGATACATCGAACCGCTTGCCACCAGAGAATTATTGGGTACGCCAAGACCATAGGTCACAGAATCCACAATCTGCGGCGTGTCCAGCGCAGCAATGACCGCCTTGCGCATAGCTGGTTTGGACATCAACGGATCCTTGGTTTGGAACAGCATGGTGATCAGCCCGCCATGGGGTGCAGCAACCAAGGTCATGCTCTTGTCATCCATCAGCTTCACGGCTTCACTCGGCGGCAGATATGGCAACACATCCAGCACGCCGCTGCGTAATCCTGCCACTGCTGTCGCGGTATCGGGCACAACAACCAATTTAACTTCATCAACCAGCACATCTTTGCGCCCGCCATAGCCATCAGGTTTATCGCCATAAGTCGCATAATCGGCAAATTTCTTTAGTGTCAGACCCTGACCACGTTTCCAATCACCAAAGGTGAACGGGCCCGTCGCTATCGGCGCTTTCCATGAGCCATCTTCATTAAAGGAAGAAGGATGAACAATACCTGTAACCCCGCATTGCGACTGCGCCATATAGTTTAAAAATAACGCATAAGGACGATCAAGCTTGATGCTGACTTTTTGCGGCTCTGTCACGTCAACCGAAACGACTTTTGCACCGCGGCTGCCATCAAAAAATGGTTTGCAGTCGAAATCAGGATTACTGAATAGTTTATCAAGACTGAACTTGACATCATCTGCCGTCAAGATTGCGCCATTATGAAACTTAACCCCGTCACGCAACTCAAAAGTATAAGTTGTTTCGTCATCCGAGACTGTCCAGCCTTTGGCCAGCATCGGTATTATCTCCCCTTTTTCACCGGCCGCAACAAGCCCCTCGACAACATTCAACATTACAGAATCCGTGCCCGCATCACGATTTATGCCGGGCTGGGAACTACGGATATCAGCAGTAATCTGCACTGTCAGTGTTTTGGCTATCGCGGCACCTGAAACAACGATAAAAGCTGAAGAAAGCAGAATGCGACTAAACGATCGCGATAATGACATGTTGTTCACCCTATTGTTTTTTGAGTTAACAAAAAACATTTCATATGTTGTATTTATAGTCAATAGTGATTTTCTTCATTTTGTAAGACATACGTAATTTTATGTCTGCCCCTTAAAAATAGTTTGATTTGGTGGCAATTCAAAACTCTCTAACAATTGGCTTCGATCAACGAGAGCGTGATAAAATATCGACTGCTTGCAGCAGTATAAAACTGTTAACAAGTCATGTGGCTATAATAATAACAGGAATTTTAGGCGAACTAATAAATAACGGAGACGAACAACTGCTCTGTCATATGTATAAGAACTCTTAGAAAATTAATATTGGAAATTTATTAAGTTAATAACTTAGGGAAAAAACAGGATAAAATTATTCAGCACCAGCATTGGTTCCGATGGCAAGACATAGTTGAAAATGGCTCTGTTACCTTAATTTCGGCGTAAACATCTACAGCGATAATAGGAAATGATCGACAGCCGCCCATCTCTTTATCACCGCCATCGTTTTCCTGCCGAGATTATCGCGGAAGCGGTGTGGCTATATTTCCGCTTTCCGCTAAGTTTCCGCATGGTTGAAGACATGCTCGCCTATCGTGGCATTCTTGTTATTCATAAAACGGTACGTGAATGGGCGGAGAAATTCGGTTGAGATTTATGCCAATACAATCTGGCGTCTCACCCCACGTC
>NZ_JBJDRZ020000043.1:0-17622 GCF_044987585.2 Paenochrobactrum sp. BZR 201-1
TCCTTGGTGGCTTTTAAAAACAACCACACTATCGCACAAAAGCGGATCAGGAGGCCGTCCACCACATCAAGTCCAGATTTGATCACTATCGCTAAAGGTCTGACCTCAGCCTATGCGCCATTATCTGGCACTATCGTTTCAGAGAAAATGTGGAATGTGCTGGTGCAGGGGTCTGATGAATATGGTCCGATTGGGCATGGCTGGACTTATTCGGCCCATCCGATTTGTGCGGCCGCCGGTGTCGCCAATCTGGAGCTCATTGATGAACTCGGTTTAATGGAAAATGCTGCAACTGTCGGTGCCTATCTTAAAGCTGAATTGATAACAGCGCTAGGCGATCACCGTCATGTCGGAGAAATTCGCGGCAAAGGTATGTTGGCTGCGGTTGAATTTGTTGAAGATCGTGATGACCGCAAGTTTTTCGATCCGGAGCAGAAAGTTGGACCAAGAATTGCAGCAGCTCTGGCAGAAAATGGAGTTTTGGGCCGCGGGATGCCACAAGGTGATATTCTGGGTTTTGCGCCTCCATTTTGCCTAACGAAGGAAGAAGCTGATATCGTTGTTTCCAAAACGGTTGAAGCTGTGAAAAACATTATCTCAGAATTATAGTCAATAATCGAATTCTGCACTTGTTTTGAACAAAAAACACATGAAGCAATGCAATACCGCTTAAAGCATATTTAAAGGTTTCCAGAAATTTTACTTTGGGAACCTTTTTTATTAATAAAAATCAATATCTTCCGTAAATTACCAAGTTGAAGACCTGATCTGTTCAAACCAGTCGCTCTACCTTGCAGCCAAATAAGCATCACCCCGAGCGCATTGTCTCAAACTGACATGCTGCCGTTAATTGAGACCATCTTCAGCTGCGGCTTACTGCCTTGTCAGAAACTTTGCGATATTGCCGTTTAATTACCTGTCTCTTCATCCATTCGTTTTTTACGTTCCAGACGGCGCGTTTGCACAATTCCCTCATAATCCAGTTCACGACTGTAATCGAGAATATGCACTTTAATTGCTTCGATTACCGCTTCTTTATTACCTGACTTTAATGCAGCAAACACTTCATCATGCTCTTGCGCGATGCAATGCACTTCCTTCTGCAAGGTTGAGAGCCCGAAAATGATCGTCAATTGTCGCGATAATGGTTCCCATGTTTTCAGGAGCACATCATTACCGGATATTTCACACAAAGTTCGATGAAATTCGGTATCAAGCCGTGCCACACCATAAGTGTCGCCAGCTTTCACTGCGGCATGAATTTCTGCAATTTTTATCTCCAAAGGGTCAACTATTTGCGGATCATCAACCATTTTCTCCAAAATTTCTTCCGCCGCCAATGTTTCGAGAGCAGTACGGACTCGTAAGATTTTTTCCAACCGATCGACAGAAACATCCATTAAACGCATACCCCGATAGCGTTCATTGATAACAATACCCTGGCTTTCGAGAATCCGCAGAGCCTCACGTACCGGAACACGACTGACATTTAAATCGCGAGCAACTTCTGCCTCCACCACGCGGTCACCTGGCAAAAAAACACCAGTCGCCATTGCCTCTACAATAGCATCAACAACCTGATCAACCAGTGTCCGAGCTTCAAGTGGAGCAAGCTTAGGTAAAACGCCTGAATGTGATGTGAGTTTATTTGTCTGCATCTTATGCACTCAGCTTCTTGATTCGATCAAAATTTTCGTATACGATTATACGATAAAGGATTAGGTGTTCATACTATCTTCAGAGCAAAAAAGCCATCCTTGACATTGAATAAACTAAAGAAACTATCAGAGAGGAACATAGAATGCCACACTCTTGGGGTCTTGATTCTATACGTTGGACATTTTTGGCTGCGACAACTGCAATTGCCTTTACTGGTCTGTCCTTCAGTGGTGCTGCGGCACAAACAATGGGTGGCGACCTGGTTGTTGTTCAGGCATCCAATCCGCCAAGTCTTGATGCCATGGTCACCACATCACAAATGTCGCGTAATATCACCATGAATATCTTTGAAACTCTTTATGGATTTTCAGAAAATATTGAGCCCATTCCAATTCTGGCAAAGGGTGTGGAAATTTCCGAAGATGGGCTGAGCTATAAGTTCCCATTACGCGAAGGCGTCAAATTTCATAATGGCAAGGTCATGACATCTGACGATGTCAAAGCATCTCTGGAACGTTATAAAGCAATCGGCGGCACAACAAGCATGCTGCAAAATGTTAGCTCTATTGAAACTACGGGGGAATATGAAGTTACCTTAAAGCTTTCAAAGCCATCCCCGGGTTTCCTTGAAGCCTTTGCTTCACCAAGAGCACCAGCTGTTATTATTCCGACCGAAGAAACAACCAAACCCGCCAACGAAATCTCCGTCATCGGCACAGGTCCTTATAAATTCGTCGAATATGTACCGGACAGCCATGTTAAGCTGGAACGTTTTCAAGATTATACCGCGGATGAAAGCCATACAGATATCGATGGTTTTGGCGGTAAGAAAACCCCGTTCCTAGACACCGTGACTTTCCGTGTGATTTCAGAACCGGGTGCAGCTGTTGCCGCATTGGAGGCCAATGAAGTACATTTACTTGAACAAATACCCGTGCCCACTGCGCGTCGTTTAAAGTCAAATCCGAATATTAAAATTTACGAAAACATGCCTTGGGCATTTCTTGCCCTTATTTTCAATCTGAATGAAAGCCCATCCGACAATCTAAAATTCCGTCAAGCCGTGCAAATTGCGCTCAATTCCGAAGAAATCATGGCAATTGCTACCGAAGGTCTGTTTAATCTAGACCATGGCTGGATGTATGCCGGAACGACCTACAATGCAGGTGATATAGGCAAAGATAAATATAATATTAATGACCTTGAACAGGCCAAATCCCTATTAAAAGAAAGCGGTTATAATAATGAACCATTCACTATTCTAACCGACACACAAGGACCTGAACGCAACAAAGCAGCAGTTGTCATTGCAGAGCAATTACGGGCAATTGGCGTAAATGTTGTCATCAATCAGGTCGACTGGCCGACGGCATTGCAAATCCGCTTACAAAATACCGGCTGGAATGGATGGACACTGACCATGGGCATCGAGCCCTATCTAGGGCCTGAAGCTCTCATGTCGACATTCACGGGAGCATCTACACATTTCCGCAAACCAGATACGGAAATAGATGCGCTATATGCAGAACTTCTGACCACTGCTGATGTGTCCAAACGCAAAGAGATTTTCGCAAATATTCAGCAACACATGTATGATTTGGCGGCAGTCATCAAACTTGGTGAAACCGGTATGATGCAGGCATCCAAGGCTGAAGTTGCAGGTTTCAAACCGTTCCGCTTCCCGCGCGTCTACAATGTCTGGTTCGAAAAATAAAAACACACACTGGGTACGGTTCGTCTCCGTACCCAAAAATACCGACAAATCTGAAGTCTGCCGGCTTGAAGGAGAAATATTGTGTCAGGTTTTTTATTGCGTCGGATATTGAGCGTTATACCCGTATTATTCGTCGTGTCCTTAGTTAGTTTTGCCATTATCGCCATCGTACCAGGTGACGTTACGGCAGAGCTTGCAGGCTCCGAAGCAACTCCGGAACAACGCGCCCAAATCCGGCAACAGCTTGGCCTAGACATGTCGCTCTATCAACAGGCAGTGCAGTGGTATGGCCGTGCCCTGCAAGGTGATCTTGGACATTCATGGCTATTAAAAGTTCCTGTGACAGATGCAGTACTTGAGCGTCTTCCGGTTACACTATCTCTTGCAGGGCTGGCATTGGTACTGGCCATTATTCTTGGTGTTTTAACCGGTATTCTGGCTGCGATCAAACATGATAGCTGGCTTGATCAAGGCACAATGTCCTTTGCCCTCGCCGGCCTTTCCATTCCTGATTTCTGGTTTGGCCTTATTTTGATTTCCGTGTTTTCTGTTGGCCTTGCATGGTTTCCAACCGGTGGCTATGTGCCAATATCGCAGGACTTTTTCGGCTGGGCACGTTCCATGACGCTACCGGCACTAGCACTGGCATTTACTCAAATGGGCGTCATTGCCCGTATGACACGCTCATCCATGCTGGAGGTGATGGGGCAGGATTATATCCGCACCGCTAAGGCTAAAGGGATGAAGCGCCATGTTATTATCTTCAAACATGCGCTACGCAATGCGTTGGTTTCCGTCATTACAGTTATCGGTGTTATGACCGGCGTTTTATTGGGTGGTGCCATTGTTATTGAAACCGTTTTCGCCTTACCAGGCATTGGTTTGCTGATTATCGGTGCCATTCAGCGTCGTGATTTTCCAATCATTCAGGGCGGTTTGCTAATCACTGCTTCCATTTTTGTTTTCGTCAACATCCTGGTTGATCTGGCTTACGGATGGCTTGACCCGAGAGTACGCAATGGCTGACACAACGACAGAACTCCTCCAAACTCCCCAAACACCAAGCCCTTCAGCAGCACGTCTGACGGCGTTAAAACAATCACTTAAAAGATTGTTTATGCATCGATCATTCCTTGTCGGTGCTTTGCTGTTTGGTCTGATTGTTTTTATGGCCGTTTTTGCCAATCTGATTGCGCCTTATGATCCAAACAAAAACAATTATCGTGAATTGCTCATGCCCCCTTCGCAGGAAAACTGGTTTGGAACCGATGCTTTCGGTCGTGATATTCTCAGCCGCGTTATTCATGGCACCCGCATTTCATTAATGATCGGATTGTCGGTCACGCTGGCAACAGGTGTTTTGGGTATTATCTTTGGCGTATTAGCTGGTTATGTGCGCTGGCTCGACAATACGCTTATGCGGATAATGGATGGTTTTATGGCTTTCCCAAGCGTTTTATTGGCCATAGCACTGGCCGCAGCACTCGGCCCTTCTCTGATGAATGCAGTCATAGCGCTGACCATCACATTTACCCCCCGGACCGCACGCATCATGCGCTCCAGCGTTATGATCATCCGTGAATTGCCTTATGTGGAATCTGCCGTTGCGGTGGGTGCCGGACATATGCGGATTATCTTGCGCTATATTCTGGCTAATGCCATCTCGCCGCTTATTGTACAATTGACATTTGTTTTTGCCGTTTCCATCTTGTCTGAAGCAGTTCTCAGTTTTTTGGGAGTCGGCCCTCAGCCGCCAACACCAACACTGGGCAATATCATTGCTGACGGACGTACATATTTGCAAGAAGCGCCATGGGTCGCTTTCTTTCCCGGCATTATCATCATGATGGCAGTTTTAGGACTTAACTTAATGGGTGACGGTCTACGTGACGTGCTGGACCCGAGAATGCGCTCCCGACGCGCTTAAGGATATTATATGCGAAAAACCGTCTTTATCACTGCTGCCGGTCAAGGCATTGGCCGCGCTTGTGCTGAAAAATTTGCCCAAAACGATGCTCACGTAATCGCCACAGATCTGAATGTTAGTCTTCTGAAAGGTTTGAATGCCGAATGTTATGCTCTGGATGTGCGTGACGAGGCGGCAATGCAGGCGTTAGCCAAAAAACTCAACACGGTTGATGTCCTAATCAATTGTGCAGGTATTGTGCATAGCGGCACGGTTCTTGATATCAAAACGCAAGAAATCGATCTTGCCTTTGACATCAATCTGCGCGGTATGATCCGCACCATTCAAGCTTTTTTACCAGCGATGCTAGCACAGAAACAGGGTTCTATTATTAACATTGCTTCTGTGGTCAGCAGTCTGAAAGGCGCACCCAATCGCTGCCTCTATGGAGCAAGCAAAGCAGCCGTTATCGGACTGACAAAATCAGTTGCTTCTGACTATGTAACGCAAGGTATTTGTTGTAATGCTATTTGTCCGGGCACTGTGGAAAGTCCGTCTTTGCGTGAAAGACTGATTGCAACAGGTGATGAGGTAACAGCGCGCAGCCAGTTTATTGCCCGTCAGCCTATGGGACGACTTGGCACTCCTGAAGAAATTGCCGACCTGGCCTTTTATCTAGCAAATGCTGCCTATACGACGGGACAAACCATTACGATTGATGGTGGCTGGACAATTTAAAACATAAGAATATCACACCCGAAAGCCCGGTTTACACCGGGCTTTTTTAGTTACTTATTGAGGCTCGTGCCCCACTTTTTGACATTGCACACCAAGCCCCTCAATTCCAAGACGAATAGTCTCTCCGCCCTGAAGATAAAGAGGCGGCTTTTGCCCCATCCCAACGCCCGGAGGCGTACCAGTTGATATAATATCACCCGGCTGCAAGCTCATACAACGACTGACATAAGAGATCAGCTCCGGCACACCAAACACCATCGTTTTGGTGGAGCCGTTCTGATAGCGATGACTATCCACATCCAGCCACATCGCCAGATCATGCGGATCAGCAATTTCATCTTTGGTCACGAGCCAAGGGCCAATAGGCCCAAATGTATCAAAGCCTTTGCCTTTATCCCATGTGCCCCCACGCTCCAGCTGCCATTCACGTTCTGACACATCATTAATCACACAATAACCAGCCACATGATCCATGGCATTCGCTTGATCAATATATTTACCGGCTTTGCCAACCACCACACCAAGCTCAACTTCCCAATCCGTTTTAGTTGAGTTGCGTGGAATTAATACCGTATCATCGGGTCCGCAAAGAGCACTGGTCGCCTTCATGAAAATAACAGGCTCTGCGGGTACAGGCATCCCCGCTTCAGCAGCATGATCTGCATAATTGAGGCCTATGCAAATAAATTTCCCAACGCGGCCAACGCAAGCGCCAATACGAGGCAAGCCTTCCACCAAAGGCAGTGTTTTCAAATCCAGCCCGCGCAAACGATCAAGCCCTTCCGGCGAGATCACGTCACCGGCAATGTCGTCCACCACCGATGACAAGTCACGCAATTGACCTTCACCATCCAGAATACCAGGTTTTTCTGCGCCTATATTACCAAACCGCACCAGTTTCATATTCAACTCCTCCTTTAATAAGTCGCTCGACCACCCGACAGGTCAAAAACTGCACCTGTTGTAAATGAATTTTCCGCACTCACCAGCCATGCGATCATGGAGGCCACCTCTTCAAGCTCCAGAAAGCGCCCGCGCGGGATTCGCGAAAGCATGTAATCAATATGGCTCTGCTGCATCTGATCAAACAAACGCGTACGCGCTGCGGCAGGTGTGACACAATTAACAGCAATATTACTGCCTGCAGTTTCCTTACCTAATGACTTGGTCAATGCAATAACGCCTGCTTTCGAGGCTGAGTAAGCAGCAGCATTTGGATTACCCTCTTTACCCGCGATTGAAGCAACATTAACTATCCTGCCATAACCTTGCTTTTGCATGGCTGGCACAAGCGCTTTGCAGCAATGAAACACTCCATTGAGATTGATATTGATGATCTTGTGCCACTCATCCACCGGATAATCAGCAAGCGGAGCATTGCTACCAGCGATACCGGCATTGGCCACCAAAATATCAATTCGCCCAAAAGAGCTTTCAGTTTTTGCATGAGCGGCCTCAACCGCGGCATAATCTGTTTGATCAACGGCACAAAAAATTGTGCCACCTCCAAGCTCTTTGGCACATTGTGCCACAAGTGCTTCGTCCTGATCCCAAAGTGCCACCTGCGCACCTGATGCAATCAAACGCTCGGCAACAGCTCTGCCGATACCTTGCGCGCCACCTGTTACAATGGCAAAACGCCCGTTAAGATTAATCTGGTTCATCGGCTCCGTCCTTCCTTAAGCTTGAAAAAATGATAAAACATCAGGTGTATATTGTGCCAAAAGCTCCGGCAGCGGTTCACAACCCAGCCCCGGCATATCCGGAATGGCTAAATATCCCTCATCATCAAGTTGCCAGCGTGTTGCAGTCAAACGGTCGACATAGGCGCTACCGCCGATATATTCGACCAAATCGCAGTCGTAAATAGCGGAAGACAGCTGCAGATCTGCAGCCAGTCCCAGAGCCGTATTCCAACCATGTCCGATATAACGAATGCCGAATTCCTGCGCCATCCATGCAATACGGCGTTGCTCGCTGATGCCACCAACCTTGGTCACATCCGGCTGAATAATATCAAAAGCACCACGCACCAACCAAGGCGTGAAAGACTGGCGCCGGGTCAATACTTCACCGCCGGAAATCGGCACCGGACTTTGACGACGCAATTCGACAAAATCATCTATCGCATCCGGTTTGAGCGCTTCTTCAAACCAGCCGACATTATAATCGGCTAGCATTTTGGATGTATTGAGTGCCCATTTCAAACCATTTGGCCAGTAAGCATCACTGGCACCCGCATCAACCAGCAATTGCGCATCATCTCCCACAGCCTTGCGTGCAGCTGCAATAATAGCCCGGTCATTGCGTGCATCACCGGTACGCCCAAAAGGACCCCATCCAATTTTAAAGGCCTTAAAGCCCTGCTCGCGATGTGGAGCTAAGATAGTTTCCATCTTGTCAGGTGCATCCATCAATAAAGAGCAATAAGGCTGAACACGGTCACGGTAGCGCCCCCCCAGAAGCCTACCGACAGACAAACCAGTTGCTTTACCCAGAATGTCCCACAGTGCCATATCGATGCCGCTGATCGCATGAGTGATCGAACCGCCGCGCCCCATCCAAAATGTGTTCTGATGCAGCTTTTCTGATACCCGCTCCGGCTCCAGTGCATTCTCACCAAGTAGCAGCGGCTCAAGCACTTCCATAGTTGCCTGCACCAGCGCACCATTGGTAAAAACACTGCCATAACCGGAAAGACCGCAATCTGTATGCACTGCAATCAGCGCATGAATACTGTCTTTAGCTTTAATCTCATGGCTCCAGCCACCTTGCGGGCTTTCACCAAATAAAGGGGCAACACGCACCGCAGTAATACGGGCAGACGAAGACCTATCTGTGCTGCTTTGTTGTTTGAGCATGAATGCGTTCCTAGTGTTTCAGAAATTTTGATTTTAAGAAATGAGTCACCTTGACATAATCAATATCGTATACAATCATGCGAAACAAGACTATTTTGCAGAGGCAGCCATGGACAACACAGCTATTAAAAGTCGTATCACGTGTAATATTGATTTTGACAAAATCGGACGGCAGGCAAGCTACGCGCGCGCGCCGCTCTCGCGAAACAATTCAGGCTGGGGAACAATGGAAATCCCCATTATCTGCGTAAAAAACGGCAACGGCCCTACAGTCCTGCTCACGGGCGGTGTCCATGGTGATGAATATGAGGGGCAGATTGCGATTTCTGATTTAGCCCGCCGTCTAAAACCTGAAGAGGTACAAGGCCGCGTCATTATGATGCCAGCGGTCAATATGCCGGCCGTGCTTGCCGACACGCGTCTTTCACCTATTGATGGCTGGGATATTAACCGCTGCTTTCCCGGTGATCCACGCGGTACATTCAGCCAGATGCTGGCTCATTTTATGGATAGTTTCATTCTGCCGATGGTTGATATCTCGGTAGATATGCACACCGCCGGTCACTCCAATGACTCGTTTCCCTCCACCAACATGCATTACTTAAACGATTCGGCGATGCGGGCAAAAACAATGGCCGCAGCTGAAGCCTTTGGTGCGCCATTTAATGTGGTATTTGCCGGCGTAGATGAAGGTGCAACCTTTACCTCATGCGTCGAACGCCGAAATATTATTTCACTTGGTACAGAGTTAGGTGGCTGGGGACGCGTCAATATTGACGGTGTACGCATTGGAAAACGCGGAATTCTCAATATTCTCAAACATATGAATGTTGTAGAAGGCACACCGGAAACAGATCAAAAAGACGGCTCTGCCGGTACGCGTCACATGATGGTCAATTCCCCGGATGTCTATATTTTCACACCGCGCGGTGGTCTTTATGAACCTGCCCATAATGTGGGTGAAAAAGTCCGTGCCGGTGACATTGCCGGATGGTTACATTTCGTTGAAGATATTGATCACGAGCCCATTGTTCTGCACTATCAACGAGACGGCATTTTATGGTTTGGCGCAGGTCCGGGACGTGTAACCCGTGGCGATACAGTTGGCGTTGTCATGTCAGACTATGATGACCGCTGGAATGGGAATTGAAATGAATACTGAACCAATGACATCGGTCTTAATCGTCGAATGTATGCAAGAAATATCTTCCTTCAATCCTGTGCAGTCCGATTATGAACTGTTCCATATTGAAAAAGGCGAGGAACTTTTTCAGCATCGTGGACGCAATACAGCAATTGGTGGTGCATTATCCGTGTTGGAAAAACACCATCATATCAAAATTATCCCAACTATGGCGGCCAGAGCCGACAGTGCAGGTATTCTATCTGCTGATGGCTGGCAGTGTTTATCGGCTGAAATTCTTACAGCCGTGCGCCAGAATATTGATCAAGCAGATGCGGTTTATGTCAGTTTGCATGGCGCCATGGGCGCTGTCGGAGAGGCAGACCCGGAAGGTGAACTGCTGCTGCAAATCCGCGCCATGGCCGGAAAAGATAAGCCAATTGTCACATCACTCGACTTGCATGGTATTTTGACCGAAAAAATGATCCGTCAAGTGGACGGCATTACAATCTACCATACCTATCCGCATGTGGATTTTGCCGACACCGGCATGCGTGCCGCATCCTTGCTGCTCAATCGCTTAGCGGCACGTAAACCAGCGACTATCGTCCGCACGGTTATTCCTGCTCTTGTACGCGGCGATGAACTGATTACCGAAACCGGTTTTTATGGTGAATTGATCCGCGAATGCAAAAAGCTGGAACAAGATGGAACCGTACTTGCAGCGGGTATTATGATCGGCAACCCATTTACCGATGCACCGGAGCTTTGCACACAAGTTATTCTTGTGACCGAGAATGAAACTCAAGGACAGTCTTTGGCCAATCAACTTGCCAGCCGCTTCTGGGAACAGCGCGAGCGAATGCAAGGGCAGCTGATTGCCCTGCCCGAGGCTATTGAAGAAGCCCGCACTATGCATGGCTCTGTGGTTTTTACTGACGCGGCTGATGCCACATCATCAGGTGCAAGCGGTGACTCCAATGCCATTCTTAAAGCCTTGCAACAAGGGCAATATCAAGGCCGCGTATTGGCACAAATTGTCGATCCAGAAGCTGCAAAAGCTGCACATCAGGCAGGTGTTAACAGCACCATAACAATCAGTATCGGCGGCAAAATGGATGCTGCACGTTTCACACCCATACAGGTGACAGCAAAAGTCAAACTATTATCTGATGGACGTACCAAACTTGAGACAATGAAAACACCGCTTAATGGCGGGCTTTCTGCTGTACTCGAATTTGATAATTTCACTGTTGTTGTTCTCAGCCTGCCAGCCATGCTATTTGACCGTTCTCTTTATTATTCCAATGGCCTGAACCCTGCTGATTTTGATCTGATCGTGGTGAAATCACCCCATACCGAACATCATATGTACGATGCGTGGGTCAGCCGTAATTTCAATATCGATGCGCCTGGTTCCACCTCTGCGGATTTAAAGAGCCTTGGACATACAATCTGCCAGCGTCCTATGTTCCCGCTCGATCCTCTCACAGCTTTTAAACCCGAAGCAAAAATCTATCGACGCGAGTAATGGTATTGACATGAAAATTGAAACAGTTGACCTGTTCTATCTATCCATGCCGATTGTAACGGAAGAGGCAGATGGAAGTCAGGACGCATTATTAGTGCGCGTTACGGCCGGTGGCTTCACCGGCTGGGGTGAATGTGAGGCAGCTCCGCTGCCTTCAATCGCGGCCTTTGTCTGCCCCAAATCTCACGGTGTCTGCCGTCCGGTGCAAGAATCCATCATCGGTCAAAGACTTGATGACATTAGTGATATTGCCCGTATTTCTGTTCTCGCCAATTATAATTCCATGGATCTTCTGCAAGCACCGCATACGCTTTCAGGCATTGAAATGGCCTTATGGGATTTATTGGGTAGAAGGCTTGACGCACCAGCATGGAGCCTGCTCGGCCATCAAAAATCCTGCGATAAAATACCTTATGCATCGCTTCTTTTTGGCGATACCCCTCAACAAACATTTGAAAGGGCGCGTACTGCCTGCCATCAAGGGTTTCGCGCCGCAAAATTCGGTTGGGGGCCAATCGGCCGCACAACAGCGGCAGATGACGGGGCACATTTTACAGCTGCACGTGAAGGGCTTGGAGCAGAAAGTGACCTGATGGTTGATGTCGGTCAAATTTTTGGCGAAGATGTGGATGCCGCCGCCGCACGCCTCTCCTTCATGGATGAAGCACGAATACGCTGGTTTGAAGAACCGTTTGAGGCGGGTGCTCTAGCCGCTTATGCTGATTTGGCAAACCGTCCGGCCAATGTCCGTATCGCAGGCGGAGAAGCGGCCCATAATTATCATATGGCCGAACATCTCATGACCTATGGCCAGATCGGCTATATCCAGATTGATTGCGGCCGTATCGGTGGTTTGGGACCAGCACAAAGAGTCGCCAACACAGCCAAAGCACGCGGCATTCCTTATGTTAATCACACTTTCACCTCCCATCTGGCTCTATCAGCTTCCTTGCAGCCTTTTGCCGGATTTCAGGATGATTATATTTGCGAATATCCGGCTGCACCAAAACAACTGGCGCTAGACATCACACGCAACCACATCACGCCCGATGCAAACGGCTATATCCGTGCACCTGAGACAGCAGGACTTGGCATGGAGATTGCCACCGATCAGCTAAAACCTTATCTGGTTGAAACTGAAATCAAGGTTGGGAATCAAATTATTTATCAAACCCCGACCCTATAAAGATAAAGGCCGGTAAAACCGGCCTTTTTTAGTGTTCTAATGGAAAATGACATGCTGCCTGATGAGTGGCGCTTGAAATTGCGCTCATCGGTGGCGCAACGCTTTTACAAATATCTTTTGCTATCGAACAGCGGGTATGAAACCGGCATCCCGAAGGTGGATTTGCCGGGCTCGGCAGATCACCTTTAAGAGCTGCAAAACGTGTTTTTCCTTTATTACGAGACGGAGATGAATTCAGTAATGCAGCAGTATAAGGATGTGCCGGATGATTAAAAATCTCATGCTTCGAGCCGGTTTCCACCACTTGACCTAAATACATTACCATCACCCGATCCGAAATATGACGGATAACACCCAAATCATGGCTGATGAACAGATAGGTCAGATTAAGGTTTTGTTTGAGATCATGTAAAAGATTGAGAATTTGCGCCTGAATGGAAACATCAAGTGCAGATGTTGCTTCATCACACACGACAAACCGCGGTTTAAGCGCCAATGCGCGCGCAATACAAATACGCTGGCGTTGCCCGCCCGAGAACTCATGCACAAAACGGACCGCGTGATAACTGGCTAAACCAACAAGATCCAGCAGCTCATTCAAACGCTTTTGCCGGTCAGCCCCACTATAGCCACCATGTATGATCAACGGTTCTGTAATCAGCTCACCAACTGTCATACGTGGGTTGAGCGAGCCGAACGGATCTTGAAAAATAATCTGCATATCGCTTCGAAGCGCACGCATTTGCGATGAATTCAGGCTTTTAAGTTCAGTGCCTTCAAATTCAACTTGCCCGCCGGTTGCTTCCAGCAGCCGTAATACCATTCGCCCTAATGTGGTTTTACCACAACCACTCTCCCCCACCACGCCCAATGTTTCACCTTGATGAATGGTGAAGGATACATCATCAACAGCCCTGACAACACGCTGTTTTGATAAAAACCCGCCACCAGAGCGAAATTCTTTACGCAGGCCTTCAACACGTAACAAAGGTGATGTCATGATGGAATGTCCGCTGTCATTTGTTTAATATCTCTGATGCAAGCACTTAAATGTCCCGCACTGCATTCAACTAGAGGCGGCAAAGCTTCACGGCAAGCCGGCATGGCCAGCGAGCAGCGCGGCTCAAAGCGGCAGCCGGGCGGCTGATCAAAAGGCGGTGGCACGGTTCCTGGAATTGCATACAGTCTGTCGGTATCAACTTCACTGGATGGAATGCTGGCAAGAAGCCCACGCGTATAAGGATGGGCAGGTGTCTCAAACACTTCCATCGCTTTTGCCGCCTCAACTACTCGTCCCGCATACATAATCAAAACACGGTCAGCAAAAGAAGACATCACACCCAGATCATGGGTAATCATGATTGTGCCCATGCGATACTCTTCTTGGAGATCTTGCAGTAATTCAAGAATTTGCGCCTGAATTGTAACGTCTAATGCTGTTGTCGGTTCATCCGCAATCAAAACCCGTGGCTGACAGGCCAATGCCATCGCAATCATTGCACGCTGTCGCATACCACCCGACATCTGGTGCGGATAATCATCCACACGCTGTGCGGGAGCCGGAATACCAACACGACCCAGCGCATCAATCGCTCTGACGCGCGCAAGCCTTCGACTTAAACCTTCATGTCGCGTGACAGTTTCAATGATCTGTTCGCCAACTGTCAAGACCGGATTAAGCGCTGTCATCGGCTCCTGAAAAATCATCGAGATCGAACTGCCACGAATTTCTTCATAGCGCTTTTCACTCGTTTGGAGCAAATCCTCACCCATTAACAACATCTTGTCAGCGGTTATTTTTGCCTGTTTAGGCAACAACCGCATAATGGCCAGTGATGAAACACTCTTGCCACTGCCGGATTCACCAACAATGCCGACGACCTCGCCTTCATGTAGCGTCAGCGAAATGCCATTAACAATAGGCAAGCCACCTATAGAAACAGTAAGATTAGCAACATCCAATAGTAGCGGTTTTCGGGTCATATGCGCGGCTCAATCAGGTCAACATTCACATATCGTATACTATTATACAAAATGAACGGTAGGTCAATAAACAAACTCACCCCATCCAACTTTCCGCCTTATGTGTATGATCGCTGCGTTTGAATTTGTAAAAACGCTCTTAAATCATTAGGCACATTTAGACGACAAGACCTGGTCTTGCACCGGTTGTGTTCCGGTCTATCTCTCATGTTATGCGGCTTTTTTCTCAAATGCCACCGGCGATTTCCAGCCGAGTGTTGAATGTCTACGGCGTGGATTATAAAAGCCATTTATATATTCGAAGATTGCGACCTCAACATCCCGCCTTGTTTGCCAGTGCCTCCGCCATATCAACTCCGCCTTTAATGATTTAAAGAAACTTTCTACTGCGGAGTTATCGAAACAATTACCTTTCCCGCTCATGGATGGCAGCAATTGGTGTTTGAGCAGTAACTTTTGATAATTATGAGCGCAATATTGGCTCCCACGGATGCCCTTGAGTCAAGCGGCAATTTGGTTCTGATTGATCTCTCTGAACCTCCGGATGATGATGCCGAAGACTTCACGAGCAATGTATCGTTTGAGACAGCGAATGGCTTCCAGTTTTGAGTGGCCCTCAGCCGTACGTCTGGCGACATAATCTTTGGTCTTTGGATCCAGCCGCAATCGTCCAATTGCAATGATATGGAGCGCGCTGTTCGCAGCACGGTCGCCCCCTCGGTTCAATCGGTATCGTATTGTTTTACCTGACGATGCAGGAACGGGGCAAACGCCACATAACGCAGCAAAGCTGGCCTCTGATCGCAACCGCTCAGGATTGTCACCTGCAGTCAGCAGAAGTTGGGCCGTGCTATTCAGTCCGATTGAGTGACATGCGATTAATTCTGGTGCCAGTTCTTTGACGATAGCCTGAATCATATCGTCAAGATCAGCGACTTCATCATGCAGTTCGAGATATCGGCGTGCCAGTGATTTAAGTGCGATTTTATAGGATCCTTCAACATCGCGATACCCAGTCAAATCTGGCCGCCAAGCTGGGCTAACCGACAATGGCTCCTGTTTCATTGCCAAAGACACAAAATCGCTACTTCGAGATATCGGTATGGAGGCCAGAACAACGCCTGTCAGAAGCCCGGAATCAAATGGTATGGCTGAGGCATTTGTCAAAACCTTCAAGCGCGACTATGTCAGCGTTAATCCCACCCCAGACGCAAAAACCGTTATCAAATCATTGCATTTATGGTTCGAGCATTACAATGAGCTTCACCCACATAAAGCTTTAGGATATCGTTCACCCCGTGAGTTTATCGCGGAGAAAATTAACCAGTAAAAATGGCCGATCTTTCGGGGGCAACTACAAGCTATGACCCAAGTGGCAAAAGCTAATGTGCCTGGTGGATGAGGATTTTTCTGGCGTGCTGTTGGCGCTTTGCCTTCATAGTCTTTGCAGATGGCGAGAAGTAAAGGCTTATCGTCGGGATCAAAGGCATCGTCAAGCGCCTGACCTGAAGGATTATCACGCGCGCGAAGCATCTGGGTGACCGTTATAGCAGCAATGGCTGCAAAAGCCGCAAAATTCATGAAGGCCTTCGGGTCGCTCATTTTGGCATTTTCAATCTTGAACCCCGCTGATTTCAGCGTACCAATTAAGTCTGCGCTCACTGAATCATGATTTTACAAAAAATGCTAGCACTCAGAGATGTGCGCATCGGATAGCCGTTTCCAACGAGGCTCTGCAGTAGAATTTACGCAGCCATGAAGTCGCAGAGGTGGGTTCATGACGTGCACCTTTTTTAGGACCAGGCGGTTAGGGGATTTTCCGGGTTTTGACGTCGGGCACATCAGAACCAGCTGGCCTCAAGATTGAAATTTCGATATGTACACTCGAAGGCCTAAGGGGTTTCCCGGTTTTTGTAGCTATTGGCTATAAGGCAAAAAGGAAATTCCAATTTTCTGCATTCTTTTGGGTTGTATGGACAGTAAATTATCTTATCAGCAATCTGCCAAGTGTTGCCCGCACAGCACTTCAAATTGGGGACAATGCATTATCAATTAGAAAAATTTGCAATAATCCGATTCAAACCTCAGGATTACCGTTGCTGAATTCTAGAATTTTGATTCAAAATCAAACGGCGTTTACGAAATAGAAATAATGATTGCGCCGACAGCTTTTTGAGCTCACGCTATTGGTATCAATCCGTGAGACTTGAATTATGCCAGTCCGCAAGCAAGAGGCAGAGCGCCTACGCAAACAACGGGAACGACAGCAAATAGTTCGTGAGCGCAACAAACGAGACCGAAAACCATCACGAGATGATATCGCCCGTGTATTGCTCCATATGCTTATCATGAAATCTTATGAGACCAATCAAATGCAAATGCTTGATGGCTACTGAGATATGATTGTTAAACGACTTGTTATCCAGGGTTTTGATAAGGCTGCCAGTTATGCTGTTTTGGATGACCTGATAGAAAAATATACGAAATCTGGATGGCAGTTTTTTTGAAAGCTTCATTTGAAAGACGACGATATCTCGACCAACTGAGTTAGCTATCGTTATGATGCCCATAAATCATATTATGGTTTCACATCTAATGATGATGGCGGCCATTCATCACGGAATTAGCAAACATCGTTTGTGCTGGATTTTGTAATCCCCCCGTTACTTCATAGCACGGCGTTTGCAGCTGAATCGCAATTATAGAGTTTTCTGAAGCCATATTTGAAAACGCAAATGGTAGATTTTCACTATATACAACTGTGGGATCAGCGCGGATGTGACGCTCTAGTCTCTTAAGCAATATGGAGCGATAAAATCTATAAAGCCTGCTGGCATAAGCTATTTTCAAATGTGCCCACATCTTTTTTCTAGAAGGGCCTTCCCGGACTTCACCGGTCCTGCCATATTTCTGGCAGTTCA
>NZ_JBJDRZ020000044.1:0-15078 GCF_044987585.2 Paenochrobactrum sp. BZR 201-1
TTGGACTTGCTTCGTAAAAGTGGAGAGGTTTTCTTGAGTTGAAAGGAAACTTACATGACGAAGCGAGCAGATTTTACGAAGGAATTTGAGCGAGCAGCAGTGCGGCTTGCTGAGACAAGCGGTCGAACCCGTAAGGAGATTGCAGTGATCGCGTGGGTCAGCCATTTTTGCGGATCGACGTTATTGAGTTTACAGGTCTCAATCAGCGAGGCGATCGTAGCCCAATTATGAGCACCTGCTTCATGGCCTGCAAAAAGTGCATTCTTGCGGTTGAGAGCAATCGGCCGGATTGTTCGTTCAACACTGTTATTATCCAGTTCAACGCGGCCGTCAGACAGGAATAGGCACAAGCCGTCCCAGTATTTGGCGATATATTTCAACGCCTCGCCCAATGGTGCTTTTGCAGACACGCGCGCACGGTGATGAGCAAGCCATGTTTCCATGTCATTGATCAGCGACTTTGATTGTGCCTGACGGGCTGTCAGGCGCGCTTGCGGGTTGAGACCGTGTAGCTCTGCCTCGATTTTTAAAGTTCACCGATCCGTTTTACACCATCTTCTGCAATCGGGGACGTGCCTGTGCGCGTGATCTCAATAAGCTTGCGACGCGCATGAGCCCAACAGTAAGCCAATTGTATATTGGAGCCAACACGCTCTGGCGCGATCAGCCGATTGTAACCCGCATAGCCATCGACTTGTAGGATACCTGTAAAGCCCTGCAATATCTGTTCAGCATATTGTCCAGACCGTCCTGGCGCATAAGTGAAGGCAACACCAGGCGGTGCATTGCTGCCTGCATAGGTGGCCCATGGTCGATCATCACGTGCCAAAGCCCAGAAGTAGCCTGTTTTAGTCTTGCCAGATCCCGGATCAAGCACCGGTGCACGCGTTTCATCCATAAAGAGTTTGTTGGAATGCTTGAGATCACTAATCAGCGCATCAAAAACAGGTCGTAATTCGTAAGCTGCCCGTCCGACCCAGTCGGCCAGCGTAGAGCGATCAATATCTACGCCCTGACGCGCCATAATCTGGGCTTGACGATACAAAGGTAAATGGTCGGCATATTTGGATACCAGCACATGGGCGACAGTTGTCTCTGTTGGCAAACCTGACGGGATTAGTCGGGCTGGAGCTGGTGCTTGCACAACACCATCCGTACAGGCGCGGCATGCATATTTTGGACGATGCGTGACAATGACACGGAACTGAGCAGGGATCACATCCAATCGTTCAGAAACATCTTCGCCAATACAATGCAGACACCCACCGCAGACGCAGATCAGGCTTTCCGGCTCAATCACTTCATCAATACGCGGAAGATGCTTTGGCAGAGAACCACGATTGATGGAACGCGGTTTGGATATTCGTTTATCTGAAGGTGTATCCGCTTCATCCTCAGTATGAATGGCGGCGATCGCGGCTTCCAGATCTTCCAGTGCCAGATCGAACTGCTCAGGATTGCTTTTCTCTGACTTGCGCCCATATGCGGTCTGTTTGAAAGACGCAACAAGCTTTTCCAGCCGTTCAATGCGGTCGTCTTTGCTTAGCCCGAGCGCAGTTGCTGCGATCAGCATCGCTTTCAATTCAGCAATATCATTTGGGAGATCGGCAGCGTTCAACATTGGCAAAACTTACCAAATTCGGCCTTGATTTGCTTGATGAATTTGTCGTCAGAGTCACCTTGCCGCAGCTATCCGTTGTCACTCAAACAGTCACCGGCGCTCGTGTCTCCACAGCACGCACACGCCGCCAGTCGAGCCCTGAAAACAAGGCTTCGAACTGCGCATGGTTCAATGACATCAGCCCATCCCGGATCTCCGGCCAGCTGAATGTATGGGCTTCCATACGTTTATAAGCCAGAACCATCCCGCTTCCGTCCCAGTAGATCAGCTTTAACCGATCTGCTTTGCGCGAGCGGAAGACAAATACAGTTCCTGTGAACGGATCCTTGCGCAATTCATTCTTCACCAGTGATGCCAGACCATCATGGCCTTTACGAAAGTCGACAGGTTTTGTTGCCACCATGATCCGAACGCGATTGGAAGGAAAGATCATGCTGGAACCGTCAATCCACGTGCGACTGCAACAATACGGGCAACCGATGCGCCTGCTTCGAGCCGAACCGTCACGGGACCGATGCTTATCTCCGGCCGGCTTTGATCTACGCCAGCTTGTTCGCAAACGGTATCGCTGATCACAAGTCCTGCGAATTCAATTTCCTTTTCTCGCGCGGGTAAAACCAGTTGGCCATGCTTAGCCAGCGTTCGCCACATCGATAAACGGTTTGCCCGTACACCATAGCGTTGCGCGACATCAACAACACGGACACCAGGCCGCAGCGCTTCTGAAACAAGTCTGGCCTTGAATTCCGGCGTCCATTTATGACGGCCCCCGCCCAAGCTCTTCTCTGGGGTGAGAAACTCCACCGTAGTCCCCATGGGGAAACTCCCTTAAGTAATCCATGAAAAGTCCATCACAAATCAAAAGGGAAGGAACAAGGTGGGGAGAAAACACCGCTTACGTTCGATTGTCGAGCACATCCGGCCCACTGCCGACATTGCGCTATAGAATCTACGCTGCGATGCACCTTCACAAACCGGTCGTTCGTGCCTAAGCGCGGGAATTTCACGGATGGTACATCTAGAGGAGTATTTCCCCCCACTGCCAGGTCAGAGGGATTTAGAGGTGAGATTGGGCTCTAAACTAGCTCGGTGCTGCCGTCTGCATGGAGACAAACGGTCGAACCAACCTGCCTGTAAATAGTTGAGCCGGACGTGAAACGGCTTCGCAATTGCTGCACATGTGCATAATCAAGCAGTGAAAAACTAGCGGTCTCAGCGCCTCCGGCTGCTGCGAAACCCGCGCCAATCATTGCCCCTCCGACGTCCGTGAGAAAAAAGCGATCATGCAGGTCTTCGCCGCCTTGGATTTGCTCCCATTCGTAAAGCTCGACCGTAAATCCGGGAGGTATCGCGCCTGCAGTACGAGCCGCACTGTCTCGTGCGAGCATTTGAGTGGGTGGTCGCGAAGGGTGCGTACGAAAGTGTATTCTTAACGTCCTGGGAGACACGGGTATCGCCGCAAGCCCAGCAAGCAGAACCATAAGCGGGCTTTGATAGTCGCCATTTGACCCTCGCAGATCGAAAAACGGATCTACGAGATCGATCTCTCTTGCCGCCGCTGCAAGCATGATTAGTGGAGCAGCGATATCGGCTGGAACCCTTGTGATATCTTGGCTGAGAGGCGCTCTCATTAAAGGCTCAGCGTCCGCACAATCGTCAGGCTTCAGTACCTCACGGCATCCACTAGCGTCGGACTCGCAGATTATGGCTCGAGACGGTCGCTCGCCATGTTCCCGAAGTGCGTTGCCGATCCAATCTAATGCATGATCGTAATCTCGACAAAAATCCGCCACCTTATGCTTTTCGTTGCGGAGGCGCTCGACAATGCTCAACATCCGCACCTCAGGAACCCCGGCGGCTTTTGCAGCTTGAACTACTTTCTTTTCCCATTTGCTGGGAAATCGAGAAATCAGCCGGCCCTTGTCCGACCCGAACCGATCAATTAGGTCCTTGAAGTTTTTCCAATCTGATCCAATTGCTTCCGGTTCTACCGCGTATTCCGCCAACATTAGAACAGTTCCTCCGCACGTTCCGCGAAGAACCCATTCGGCCAGCGGTCGGCAAAATCACCGTCACTGTCCACGCGAAGCTGGCGAAAGAGGACATCGTCCGGCGTGCTCTCGACGTAAATCACGGAGAGATCGCTGGGCGTGAGCGAAATCACTCCCGGTGGTAGTTGACCCTCTGTGGTTTCCCGGACTCTTCTCAGCAGCCGCAGCATGATGTGCTCGCTGTGGGTTTCGACCAGAAGCGTTTTGCCTGAACCGAAAGACTGTTCACCCGGCATCACCGCATGAATGAAAAGATCCCCAACTCCGACCTGAATTGCCGGATGGATGTGAAGCTCGGGCTGCTCAATTGCCAGGATTCCATCCCTGTCGCGAAGGCAAGCAACGATGACAGGGATCATCTGGGAGATGCCAAAACCCACATCGCTTGGGGCAACATTAATGAACTTCACCGCGTCACGCAAAACAATCTCGGTTCGCGTCCCCAGTTTCTGAAACTCTTCCTGCAGTTCTCCGATGTCGTCTTCGTTTATGCCACGCTTGAATAACTGATCGATACGGCTCGAGACCGGTATTTCCAAATATTCCGACTTCGCTATTTCGTAATTGGTCCCCAGACCGTCCTCACCACTGAGCCAGGCATTCACTTCGCTAAGCAATTTGCCCTTGGTGTCCGAATAGAGAAGGTCCCACGCTGCGAGCCCCTGTGCCCAACGCCCCTCATCCGGTGAACCCTGGGGCCGGAAAGCCCTGGGTGGAATGCCCTTAGCGGACCGATATAGGTCATCTGCGAAAGGTAGTCGCGTGCAATGCGCAGTGGCCCAAGCAGCAACTCGTCGAGCAATGCAGACAGGCCGCGAACGCGAGGCGTGCTGCCCTCCAGTTCCAGCTTCTTCGGTTCCGGATCGCGCAGTTCCAAGGTCCAAGGCTTGTTGATATCCGGCAGAGCGCCAATGACGGATGCAGCAGCGATGCGAAACTCACTGACACGTTTCAAGTCCGTGGATCTGGCCATGTCACGGGAAAGCTCCCAAATCTCGATACCCAGTTTGGTGCCAAGTGGGTCGTTCTCATTCTTGTCCTGAGAAGGCTCTTCATCGGCGTCCATATACTGCAGCAGCAGTGGATGCTGTAAGTTGAACTCGGTGAGCTGAGCCTGACCGGGCTGTGGAGGGGACTTGATCGTGGCGATTTGTTCACCGTCCATCTCGACAGTCAGAGCCGAAACGTAAGGCGCATTGATCAGGTCGCTCCATTGAATCTGCAGGGAGACACCGATCTTCTGGACAACGGCATATTCCTTCAGATCGGTATTCTCACCGACGATGTACCGGATGCGAAGATTCTCAAACTCTGGATCATCGAGCGAGTTTCCGTTGTTGATCGGCAGCCATTCGTTGCCCTGATCGTCCGACAAATCGATGACCAATTTGATCGTCATCGACTTCGATAGATCATGATTGTGGATCAAGTTCTTGAAGCCGCCGAGATCGATCAGACCGCCCGCAATTGTCTGGTCCGGATCGGGGTTCTTCCTCTCCAGAATCTCGCGAACATAATGCAACGCTTGAAGGATAGTGCTCTTGCCCGCACTATTGGGGCCGAACAACAGCGTGATTGGGCGCAGCTCAATGACCTGCCTGACGCCAACACCCTTGAAATTTTCGATCTCGATCCGGCTCAGTCGCATGACAATCTCATTTGCTATTTCACTCCTTTAGCCTTGCCGGCCGCAGCGAGAATTTTCGGTATCTTGGAAAAACAGAAGGTTTGGAAAGCCCGCTCCATCGCGGACCACTCGCCAGTGTAGAACTCGCCCGCCTGAGACGTGAATTCCATGGCAAAACTCTCCTTTAACTCGGTCTCGTGGTTATGAGCGGTTTCGCCGTCTTCAAATGGCTGGTTATGTTTAAGTTCCCACCGGCAAACTGCGCACACTGGAAAACCGCCATTGACTTCTTTCAAACGCCGGTTCGGATCATTCGATCTGCCGACCTTCACCAGAGCCTTGCCGACATGGGGGCCCGCTTTTCCAAGCAGCGCTTCCGCATTGGCTGACAATTTCATCAGGTAGAGGTAGTTCTCGTCATCTTCATGCGTTGAGGTGCTGTCCCCGAAGCTCGGAAGAATACCCTTTGATGGCGTGAGCACATCATCCATGTAGGCGCTGACGAGGTCATCCGCCGCGATGGCCGGTTCACCAAAGACATTCACCTGCCGGACGTGATGACTGAGCGCCCAGCGCTTTTCGTCCGGTTCTAGCAGGACGGCTTTGGTCGTCCTCTCAAACCGCTTTTTCTGATCATACGCTTTGGGAGCAATGGTCTTGATGTGAACCCGGTTCGAGATGCGCCAAGCACGGACAACTTTTATTCCATAGGTCCACCGGTCCTGAAAGCCATGATCTAGCTTCCATATTTTTGATTCTTCATCCTGGCGGTCCACGTCATGGCATCGCTCCCGCACAACCTCCATGAACCCGAAGGCCTGCCTCTGCAGATCGGCGTCGGTGAGAGAGTCCACAGCGCCATAAATGAGGACAAGATCACCGTCCTTCATCTTGCTCAGCATGTCTTCGCGCTGGGCTTCGTGCGTGAAGCCGATATATCCAGCCTCTTCCGGGTTGAAGCCGTAGAAGGCGCGCACCCAAACCTGGCGGTTTTCACGAGTGATCTTGTCCAGCCTCATCCCCACACCCTTGCCGTGCCAACGTCAAAGAAGTGGACATTGAGCTTGTTCTTCCTGCCAGATTCAGCGCGGAAGTCCATGAAGCTGAATGCCTTGGTGATGATCCGCTTGTTGTCTGCAGAGTTGGGATCGCCATAAAGGCCAACGCAGAGATCGGTGACCTTGCCCTCCGGGATTTTCTTCAGAACGTGATCGTCATTGTCATCGAACGAATGTCCGAAGACAAACAGCGATCCGCCTATGCTGGAGAAGCTCCTCAGCGCCTTGTGCAGGTAGGCGCTGTGCAGAATCTTGTCGAGCTTGTCCTGGCTATGTCCCTCCGCGACGAAGAGGGGGTACTTCTCCTCATCGAGCGCGCAGCGAACCTGTTCGACAATCGGAATATCGGTCTTTGACCACGTGTATTTGGTGATCTCGTACCCGGCGTCGAAGATGTGCAAGGCACCGTGTAAGAAATGCACGGTCGGAGAATTGCTTTGCTGCCAGGAAACATAGGGAGCACCCTCGTTTCCCTCAGGATGACGGAACCCGTCATCGCATCGGATGTGAAGCTCATCGACTTCATTATGCAACAGCGCCCAGTAAAGTAGCACATCGTAATTCAGCGTGTAGATATGTTCGAAATGGGAGAGAAATGCGCGACAGGCGGCATACTGCTCATTTGTGATGTCATAGGGCCGGTCCGGATGATTCCGAGCAATAGCTTCGGCAAGAATGGTTTTGGTCGAGGCTGCGTCCCTCTCGATCTGTTCGACAAGTTCCGGCGAGGTATCCTTGTAACACTTCAAAACCTTGGCCATGTCGACGAGTAGCCGGATCACGGCCTCGAAATCCTGTGTCGCGAGCGCCTTGAAGACTTCGGCGGCGTTAGGGACAGTGGAAAAGTCGGCCTTGCTATAAAGTGAACCGTAGCTGAAAATGTCCGGCTTCAAGGCAATGCTAAAACCGTTACCAAGCAGGATGTGTTTCCTGTCTCCTGTCATCTTCAGACATTTTTCAAAGCTGTAGATCGGGATATCACTCATTGACTGCCCCTCCCTTCAGCTTGGGGAAGTTGTCGGAAAACGCTGCCAGCACATCCCGCCAAGTGTCCGGATCAGGTTGCGCTTTGCTGCGCACCAGGTTCAGAACGTCATAGCCGGCAGCAGCCAATGCGTTGCGCAAGTCTCGCTCGAGCGCCGCCATGCGGTCGCGAACGGGCTTGTGCAGTTTCATCTGCTCGCCGTATTCCTGCTCTTCGGTTTTCCCAATCTCGGGGAAAATCGGCCCATAGGATACCAGATCGAACTGGCCGCACTGCTCCGGTTCTATGTCCTGTTCGATCAGAAGTCGGCGAAGGCTGTTGGACGCTTTCTGAAATCCGAGGTGTTGGCCCATCCGCGTATAGGGCGCAGTGGCATAGGGGCTGCTGTTGTCCCCGGTACGACCAACATAAAGGCGCTCACCCTTTGGCGTATCTATCCGCCAAACATAGAGTCAGAACCCGCGTTGCAGCATCGGGCCAGGAAGTGTGAGGGTGTGGAGTTCAGCAATCATCATACCTCACGCATTCTCATAGCTGCGGTCGAACAATGGCTTGGCCTTTTCGAAATCCTCCATCGAGCGGATGGTGATTTCCAGATCGCCGGTGCCAAAATGGCCGATAGTGCGCACGTCGCGGGTAAAACCGTCTTCCAGCGTGATAGTGTCGGGAGCGACCTTCACATGAACGATCAGCTTGCGCTCCTGAGTTTTGATCTCGACACAGGCGAAATTCTTGATCCGTTTGAAGGCGAAATAGAATTGCAGCACCTTGAACTGCACATCATCACCCAGCCCTCCTAGATGCTCCTTCACCGTTTCGAACAGGTTGCGCAGGCTGGCATCTGCCTTTTCGAGGGACTGAGAAACGGTCGTGTATTTGATCTTTTGCTCGGTTTGGCTTCCGGCGTCCGTCTTGTCGCTGGCGAGTGTGCCATTAAGCGGAGCGGAGACGGCATTGACCTGTTCGAGTAGCAGCAGGTCGTCGTCGAACTTCACATAGCGGATCAGTTCGATGTTGCGGTTCATCTGCTTGATGGCGTGCTCGTCATAGCGGGAGAAATCACCCGCGATGCAAATCAGGCGAGGCGATGACCACTCGACCGATTGCGCAGCTTTCTCGCCGAACTTCTTCAGCACCAGCATCTCGAAATCGCCGCAATGTGTCACCAGCCAATCAAGATAAAACAGGTCCTGATTGATGACGTTCATGTTGGAGGAACGCTTGTATTCGATGATCACCGGGCAGAAATTTTCATCGATGCCAAGTGTGTCCATTCGTCCGCCATGGTCGCGGCCGGTGGAAAATTCCGACGCCAGGAAGCGGACACCGAGAAAGGTCTCCAAGTTCTGCTCGATCAGCGTCTGCAGCGATTTTTCCAACGCCAGCGACGTGCCATGCACCTCGCAGACGTCCACTCCGCCAATTCGGAAGAGTTTCAGATCGCTCATAGCTCCCCTCGAAAAGCGCGTTGCGAAAGGGAGGCGAACAATTCGGTGCCATCACCGAGCTCAGCACTAATTTGTTTTTTGTGTTTCGATACGCTGCGAAGCGCTGCGGCGAACCTCTGTTGGAGTTTCATTGGAGGCTTGGGAAGCACGAGTTTCTTTATGATCCCAAGATTCAGTCCATCCATGATCGCGCCTTTGTTGTGCTGCTTTATTTGGCGGATGATCATCGGATCGGAGTGGATGGCGAACGACAACACCTCAGGTAAAATCTTGGATGAGTCGCAAGTTATTGAAGCAAGATGCTTCGTTGTGATTGCTTCTGGAATGTCGTCCGGGACAACCGCTGATCTTCCCGTGGTGCCCATGATCGTTATGATCACGTCACCAGGAAAAACCTGATAACGTCGCAGTTCCTCATATTTTTCTTCGGTGATAAACCGACGTTGTCCCCATGCGAATTGGTTTTGCACGGCATTGTCGATTCCCAGAACTGCGACCCCTTCGTCGACGAACTCGCTATGAAGAAGCGCGCTGCCAAAAGGACCTGATCTGATTGCGCCCTTCTTGTCCTGCGCAAGCTTCTCGATTGTTTCAGGCATCCACTCAGCGTAAGCGGGATTGCAGGGGCCAACCAAATGCACATAGGCAGACTTCAAAAAACCATCGGCGAAGTCGAGGGCCTGCTGGCGTTTGCGGCGGATGGCATCGGCCTTGTCGAGGATCGCCGCAATCCGGCGTTGTTCGTCTCGATGAATTTTCGGGAATAAGATCTCTTCGAGTTTAGCCTTGTCGACGTGAGGAATTGTTGCACCGCGAGCTTGCGCCTGATCGTTCAGTTCTTGGAATTTTGATCCTAGCAACCGGCCAAGAAATCTGGGTGCCCATTTTTCAGGTTGCTTCAGTCGCATCCGGGCCACTGTGCTGCCGATCGCCCCTTTCACTCCGTAGCCAACAGTTCCAGCATTCGCCCCGTCCCAAACGATACAAAGGTCGTCTTCCGTTACCTCGACTGCCTTGGAATCAATTACATACTTTGAAGGCCGGGTTCCCCTGACCTCATCAATTTGAATATAGGGCAATGTGCCAGCATTCGGCTCATCGATGACCTTTGCCGCCTTTTTGCCTTTGCTGATTTTGAAGACTTGCCCAAGCTGCTCAGTCGTAGTCATCCCAACATCCCCTCAAGTTCGGCGAGGTCCTTGGCGATGTCGTCATTCAGAGTCTTCATCCGCTCTAGGATGAGCTTCGGCGGATCGTATTTCTGCTCCTCATAGATGCGCTCCTTATATTTGGAGAGCGAGAGGTCGTAATTCGCCTCTCGGATGTCATTGGCCGGAACAAAGAAGGCCTTTTGCGTCCGGTCCGTGTCCCGTTTCGGATCGCGGTCCCGCCACACCGCGATGCAATTGGGCAGGTCATTTGCCTCGATCGGATCGCGCTTGTCGTCGAGCGAGAAACCGTCCGCCTCCAGATCATAGAAGAAGACATCATCGGTACGCCCGCCCTTGGTGAAGACAAGGATGCCGGTGGACACACCCGCATAGGGCTTGAACACGCCCGACGGCAGCGAGATCACAGCTTCCAGCTGGTTGTGGGTCGAGCAGGAGCTTTCTCAGCGCCACATGGGCGGTAGACGAGCCGAAAAGCACGCCATCGGGCACAATGGTGGCTGAGCGCCCGCCGGTTTTCAGCATGCGCAGGATCAGCACCAGGAACAGAAGCTCCGTCTTCTTCGTCTTCACCTGTCGCAGAAGCCCGGCATGGACATCCTGGAAATCGAGCGAACCCTTGAAGGGCGGATTGGCGAGGACAATGTCGAAGCCTTGGCTGGCGGATTTGGGAAAGCGCTCCGGGAACGAATTGCTCAGCGTGTCCTGGTAATGGATGTCGGGATTGTCGACGCCATGCAGCATCATGTTCATCGCTGCGATGCGCAGCATGGTGGCGTCGAAATCGAAGCCGTGGAACATGTCGTTGCGGATGTGGTTCCAATGGTCTTCGAGCAGGTCACCAGTGAAAATCTTCTCTGCCTTACCGGTTTCGGGATCGGTCTCCTCGATCACCGCCTCGGGTGAGGTGTGGTTTTCAAGAAGATAGTTCATCGTCTCGACCAGAAAGCCGCCTGTGCCGCAGGCCGGATCGGACATCACGTCGGTGGGTTTTGGCTCCAGCATATCCACCATCAGGCGGATGATGTGGCGCGGCGTGCGGAACTGGCCGTTGATGCCCGCCGTGGTCAGCTTGCCGAGCAGGTATTCATAGAGGTCGCCCTTGGTATCGCCCGCCGTCAGCGGCAGGTCGTTGATCATGTTGACCGCCTTCACCAGAAGGCTTGGTTTCTGGATCATCAACTGTGCATCCTTCATGAACTCGGCAAAGGTAGTGCCGACGGACGCCTTGCGAAAATACGGGAAGACCCGATCGCGCACCAGCGGCAGCATGTCGTCAGCACCCAGATGCAGGAACTGCGACCAGCGCAGTTCCTGCTCGTCGGCGGAGAACCGGCGCTTGAACTCCGCACCGCTGCGCTTCATGCGGTTTTCGTCACGGGCTTCGTTTACGTCGAGCAGGCGTACGAAAATCAGGAAGGTGATCTGCTCGATTACCGTCAGCGGGTTGGTGATGCCGCCAGTCCAGAACTCGGTCCAGAGCGCATCGATCTTCTTTTTAAGTTCACCGGTGACCATCAGTGCAGTTTTCCTTGGGATGTTTCAGCTCCGCTGTCGCCTTTCGGCGCGGGAGCAAAGAGATTCACGATTTTCATCAATTGATCGATATCATCGGGCTTGTCGAAAATGCCCTCAGGACCATCGGCATCCACAACCGTGAAAGGCTGGTCATAGAGCCGGTCGATGGTGATGAAACCGAATTTGATGATGTGGTTTTGCAGCAGTGCCAGGAAGCGCGTCTGCTTGGCGGTCAGTTCGGGATGGCCCAGTACAAAAGCCGAAAACTTTTCCTTCACGGCCTGTTCTTCGAGCCCGACCATCTTGCGAATGGTAATGTCGAGCGGCAACGTGGTGGAAGCAAAAAAATCCTCCAGCGCGTTGCGGCTGACATCGGGGTTCTGGGTCAAGACCAGCGATATGATTGCGTTGAGGTCCTCAGGTGTCACCGCCTCGCCAGCGCGGATTTTCTTCAGCGTCGGATTGGTCTCGAAGTGCTTCTTCAGTTCGGCTTCAACCAGCTGCTCATAGGCGGCCATGTCCACGGTCTTGAGCGAGGCGCTGCGGCGTGAAGACTGCACAAGGCTCGCATCTTCGGTGATGTCGATGATCTTGGGGCCATTGCCGCCGGGCTTCTGGCGGTCGCGATAGATCATGATGCTGCGCAGCGGTTCGCGCACGGCTTCAAGGCCCATCACCGTCACGCCATTCCAGAAGACATCGGACTTGGCCTTCTTGATAACCTCAGCCTTTTCCCTGACCGGGTTGAGATGCATCTGGAGCGAGCCCAACCGATCAAGGAAATCGATCTTCAAATCTGCAATCTCGGCGGACTGGTGCAGGACCGCGATCTGGGTCTTGCATACGAGCAGGTCGAAAGCATGTGCTTCGGCTTTGCCCCTGATATCGCGCCATTGCATTAGTGGCGCAATGGTCTGTCGCAGGACTGACACCGTACCGGGGTCAAACCGCTTCAGGTTTTCAAGCGAGGCAGTCGAGCGCTTCTCCCGCCACTTTTCGCGGACGGCGACGGTGTTTTCATCGAGCGCGTTGATGTCGGCAGCGATCAACTGGATCACATGATCGAAGACGGCGATTTCGCTTTTCTGCAGCGCTGTTTCCGCTAGTAGAATGCGCTGTTCGAACAGCTGCTGGAGCAGTGATTTTGATAACGTCGGCTCGACAGGTTTGTACCCCTCTTCGAAACGCTTGAAGTTGGCCCAGTGGTCGAAAATCCGGAAGACCGTCTTGTCCTTGCCGGCGCCAAACAGACCAGGGCAGAGCCGTGTGCCGCGTCCCACCATCTGCCAGAACTTGACCGGCGAGCGCACCGGCTTGGCAAAGACGAGGTTCACGATCTCCGGCACATCGATTCCGGTATCCAGCATGTCCACCGAAATGGCGATGGTAAGCTCGTTGTTGGTACCTGTGCCCTTGAAGTCGTCGATCAGACTTTCCGCGCGAGGGTCATAATTGTCGATCACCTGGCAGAACTTCCCACCATATTGGGGATACATCTCGTCGAACAGTCGGCTCATCAGCATGGCGTGGTCGTGATTGCGCGCAAAGATGATGGTCTTGCCGATGGTCTGGCCGTTTGAATCCCGGATGCCGTTTTCCATCAAATTGCGGATGATCACGCGATTGGTGTCGCGGTTGTAGATGGCCTTGTCGATCTGTTCCGAGGAATAATCGTAGTCATTCGGATCTTCGCCCTGGGCTTCCAGTTCCTCAATCTGGGTCTGGGTCAGGCCGTCAAGCGTGATCCCATCGCGCAGGAACTGCGTGGTGTGATCGATGACCTCGAAGGGAACGAGATGCTTCTCGCCAACTGCCTCTTCCAGGTCGTAGCTGAAGGTTGGTAACTTGCCTTCGCAATTGAACAGACCAAAGGTCGACCGTGTCACGAAATTGACCGGGGTCGCCGTCAACCCGACCTGAAGGCTGTCGAAATAGCGAAAGAGGTCGCCATAGATGTTGTAGATGCTGCGATGGGACTCGTCGGCGCGGATCAAAAGTTCCGCAAGTGCAATCGCTACACGCGTCTTGCCGGTACCTGTTGCTTGCACGATCAGTGCCTTGCGATGCTTGTCGGTAAAGCGCTCGGATACGCGTTTGATCGCCTCGATCTGATAAAGGCGGTTGACGATCCGCTCCTGCGGCACCAGCGACTTGAGATCCTTGCGGCTCTTGCGCTGGAACTTGACCAGATATTGAAGGCTGTCCTTGGAATAGTAGCCAAATACCTTTCGTGGCGGATACCCGGCTGCATCATCCCACATCCAGACGTCGTATCCATTGGTGTAGAAAATGACCGGACGCTGCCCGTACTTCTTCTCCAGAGCATCGGCATACAGCACCGCTTGCTTGCGACCGATTTCCGGTTCGACGGAGCTTTTCTTCGCTTCAATAACAGCGAGTGGCGAACCGTCCGCGTCCAGCAGAACATAGTCAACGTAACCTTTGCCTGACGGAGTAGGTTGTCCGTCGACCTCCATTTCCTTCACGACTTCATTCGTCGAAGCTTCGCCGGTTGCTACATTCCATCCCGCAGTGGCGATCAGGTTGTCAATGATGCGCGAGCGTGTCGTCGCCTCGTTGAACTCGAGGATGTCGGCCGTCTGCTGAGCGGATTTGGCGAGGCTTGCAAGTTCGTCAGCCTTCTTCTCTGCCGCTTCAACCTTCTCGCGGGACTTTTCGACCTGTGCCAGAAGTGTGGCTATTTGCTCTTCCTGAGCGGCCAGCTTCTGTAGGGTCTGTTTCTCTTGCTGGGTGAGAGGCTGTTGTTCGGTGCCGACGCTTTCCAGCTTTGGCTGCTCGAAGGCCGGCAGCGTTCGGTGATCGACCTTGCGGTAGTTGACGATGGCCCATTATCTGCTTCGAATTGTCCTTCAGCAAAAGCCGCTTGTCTATTTCCTACCCCATTACCGTCTTTGGGGATAAGTGGTGGCATAAGTTTGTGGATATAGCATTTTATCCACGCATAAACGGTACCACTTCGAGATGAAGCCCACGGGAGATTTGGGGAGATTGTTACGCATAAACGGTACCGCGATCACGCATAAACGGTACCGCTATACATATATATTCATATATAAAATCATTTAGTAGAAACCGTGCAGCTGGGGATAAGCTATAATTAGCAAGTTTTCTTTCGCTCGCACCGCTTCAATCCGACGAACCATTTTTATTATTTGCTTTGGAAAGAGGAAGATGCTTATCGAACGGCATACTGGACTGACCGCCTGTGCGGTCGCAGTATCGTTTCTTTTCCTGTTTCAAGTTATTCTGCCCACACAGCCAACAAATTGAACCTAGCGCCTTACAGGACGCTATAGACTAGCCAATAGTCAGCTTCGCCGTCACAACAGATGCGACATATTAGCTTGATCTGGTGTCGCTCTTTCAGGATGAAACTGGCCTATCACTATTGGGTGGTGTTGATTAGTGTTGATAATTTATGCCCCTACTCTGCCCCTAGAATGCAAAAAGCTCCAATCATGGAGATTGGAGATTTTCTATAAGTAACTGATATACAGTCTTTATTTTGGTTGCGGGGGCAGGATTTGAACCTGCGGCCTTCAGGTTATGAGCCTGACGAGCTACCGGGCTGCTCCACCCC
>NZ_JBJDRZ020000045.1:0-21396 GCF_044987585.2 Paenochrobactrum sp. BZR 201-1
TCTCCTTGGTGGCTTTTAAAAACAACCACACTATCGCACAAAAGCGGATCAGGAGGCCGTCCACCACATCAAGTCCACTGGCCGGTTGCAGGATATTTGCATCTTTCGCATTTTTTGAAACGCAGCTGATACGATACCGGAAACAGATTGTCGGGAAAAACTTACCAACATGCAAAGAGAGTGCGGAGCACAAGATATTAGGTCTTTTGACACGCCATGCAGACCATCGCATTGTGCTATGGTATTTTTTCATTCGGTCATCTAAATGACCGAATGATTTTTATGCTGAATATTTTATGCTGGCTGGACGCGATTATTCACTGTCAGCTGACGAATGCTGAATGCATTTTCTTGAATGTCGAATAGAATTTTGGATGCTGCATTTGCCAGAGGTGGTGCAACTCTATCAGCAACTTTGGTTTCTATAGTATTATTTTTCTGTGTTAAAGATTGCAGAACCTGTATGGTTTGTTGTAGATCTTTTATGTTGGTGGCTGTCTGTTTTTGATCAGATAAACTCGCAAATGTTGTAATGCCATCTGCTATTCTTTCTGCCGCGGCTATCGCCGGAACCCAGGCGCGGGCTTCATCGCTGACAGGTGAAGGTTCTGCCAAGGCCAGTTGAACATGACTTCTTAAATCCGATAAATTTTTATATACTTGTTGTCTGATATCTGCGCTGTCAGTAATTACTGATTTATCGGATTTATTATCAGCAGACGTTATTTCAATTCTTTCTAAGTACGAAGCTAACAACTTTAGAACGGCTGAAAATTCTTTACGAATAGATGAGGGCGCGGTTTTCGGCCAAATCCAATAACCAAAAAAGAGTACAACGCCAGCTCCCATAAGAGTATCTGCCATACGTTGCAGCCCGTAATTCGCGGTTGGTCCTGGTACTAAAAGGTCGATTAGGATAAGAATGAGAGGAGTCATGACGGCACATTGCCAAGCATAGCTTTTTGCTCCTGCCCAAGGTATCGTCAGGCTGAAAACAAATACAACAGCCACCAAACTGATATTTTTTGGAAAAATAGCAAAGATTGCAATCGCTACAATAACACCGACGATTGTGCCCAGACTTCGATGTACAGCCCGAACATAAATGGAGCCTGCATCAGATTTCATGATTACTGCCACAGTGAGCGGCAGCCAGTAAGAACGTTGGCCGGGTACAATGTGCTCTGCAATGAGTGCCAGCAGCATGCAGAAACTTAAACGCAGAGCATTATTAACAACATGGCGGCCAAATATTAAATTTGCCTTGAAATTATAAAGCATTGTTTTCGAGGATTTCATCAGCTTTGAAAAGGAAAGCAGATAATCATCCGGTGTTTTGGTGCCGTATTGATAAAGAATTTCGTTCAAGCTATTCAAATTATAGAGCAGCGAGTTATTATCATGCTGAAGCTTTTCCGGTACATCGATCTTAATTTTTAAAGTAACAGACGCGCTCATTTGATTGAGCCAGCCTGTTACTTGTTTAAGTATTGCTGTATCATATGTACGGCTTGCAATGAGTGCAGTAAGGCGGTCAGTTATCGCCAATATTTCGGCGATTTGTGTTTCACTTTGTGTGCGTCCGTCTTGCTGGGATTGCGTATGGATAAGAGCCTGATAAGCAGCAAGTTGCGCTTGCAAAACATCACTTTGTGCTTTTCTGATGGCCTTTTCTTCGCTGTTTTTGTCGGCAGATATATTGGCGAATTCAGAAAGGTTTTTTAAAAGTTTTGAAAGGAGTTCTATTTCAGGTCTGTTGGGGAATAATTTGGATTCAATTTTTAATAATATAGCCGATAGAACGCCACCCAATAGAAAGAATGCCGGCATGACCCAAATACCGGCTGTGGGAGCTGCGTGAGCAGATACAACAGTCATGATAAGTAGTTGCATACAACCTAAAGCGAAGACTGCGCCATAACTGCTGATGAGACCTGATATAAACGAGATCAATACAATTCCGGCGATTGTCCAAAGGCCATGAGCGGCCAATAGACCACCTAAAAAATAACCGGCCATACCAAAAGGCAATATGATCGTCAGACGATGGAAACAAGTATGGTAGGGGGCATTGGTAAGAGATAATGTTGTTAGAAAACCACCAAGACAGATAAGAATCGTCGGGGTTAAATCGCCTGTTAAAAAACCTATAAGCAGTGGAATACTTGTAACAAGCGCAAGGCGTAGAGATTGGCGCCATGGTAAATCTGTCTTTGGTGCTTTTTTAGACAGATTGTAAAGCCAATGCGCTGGTTGATACAACATATACACTAGACCTGTTTACGAGTGATTTTTATGGTCGATATTTTTGATCTGTTTTTTAAAATTACATCATCAAAGTAATGATGTCTGCATTTCGAGTCTGTTTGTTCCGATTTTATAGTGTAATTTTTTGATGTAATTTAAAAGACTGGACCGACAAATTTTATACGTTCAGGCAGATTTTAAATTATATCGTCAGATATGTGATTTTAATCAGGATTGTTATTTATTGACAGGAATAATTGCTAATTCACCATGTACAACCGCACGCTGCGAGGTGATTAGATCTGAAAAATGTTTGACGTCTTTGACCCCCCCACGCAATAAGCTGACCTCGAGGCAATAATCTTTGTCCAGATGTATATGCATGGAGGCAACGGTCAAATTATGGTGCTCATGATGTGTTGCAGTCAGCCGTTTAGCAAGTTCTCTGGCTTCATGATCATATATATAACTGAGAACTCCGATGCAGTCACTTAGTTGATCATTTTTAACGCGGTAGTTCTTCATCCCCTCCCGGGCAAGATCCCGCAATGCTTCCGAACGATTGCTATATCCTTTGAGTTCAATCATTTCATCGAGTTGATCCACAAGGTCTTCATCCATTGTGATTGTAATGCGCTGCATTATTTCAGAGCCTCTTTTGTCCTGTTCATGCGGATATTTTCGTTTAGGAAAGGATTGTCCAGTTTTCATGTTAGATATGTCATGGCAAAGATGCTATCAGTCTATGCTATATTTTATTATTAAAAATACAATTTTAATAATAAATCGATCTATTCATGAAGAGGCGCCTCGATTAACATCAGGCACAATCATTTTTCATATGTAAGGCTATACAGTAATGGATCAGACCCTTTTAGTATTTATCCTTGTTTACCTCGTCATGGGGCTAGGGATTTTACCGGGGTTTAAGGTCGATCGTACAGGTGCGGCTGTCGTTGGCATGTTGGCAATGATCGTGATCGGCAGCATAAGCGGGAAAGAAGCCTGGATCGCTATTGATTATACCACAATAGGATTATTATTTGGACTTATGGTCGTTTCATCTACGTTCGCTATTTCCGGATTTTATGGCTGGGCATCAATGAAGTTAGCGACTTTGGATATTAAGCCCTCATTTCTGGTTGCTGTTTTCATTATTGTGGGCGCTGTATTGTCTTCAATATTAACCAAAGATGTTGTCGCTGTAGCGATGGTGCCGCTTTTGATTTCAGTCACAATGGTTCGCTCACTCAATCCGGTACCATTTTTGCTGGCATTTTGCTTTGCCGTTAACACGGGCTCTACCTCGACATTAATAGGTAGTCCGCAAAATATGATAGCAGCACAGACACTTGGAATGTCTTTCAACAATTTTCTTAAAGCAGCAGCGGTTCCTGCATTATTATCACTTCCGATTGTATGGGGGGCTATCGTATTAATTTATCGAGGACGTTGGCAACTTCCGAATATGGCAAAAACAGATAAGCCAATATTAAAGCAGCCGGAACTTGATAGATTGGAAATGGCAAAGGCTTTGATCGTTACTTTTGCTGTTATATTAGCTTTTGTTTTCAGTGATTGGCCACATGAGATTATAGCCCTGGCCGCAGCAAGCGTTTTGTTGATCAGCCGAAAAATATCGTCAAAAGATGTGCTGAAAGAAGTTGATATCGATCTTTTATTGTTGATATCCGGATTGTTCGTGGTCAATGCTGCGATTGCAAAAACAGGTTTGCCTCAGGATTTACTTGGTCATTTGCGCTCTATGGGGCTTGATTTAAATGATCCGTTGTCTTTGTATTTAGTTGGCGGGATTTTGAGCAATCTGGTTGGGAACAATCCTGCCGTTATGTTACTTGTGCCTTATATAAACACGTCCATAGATGTTGATGCTTTGGGCGCAGCTTTGGTTTTGGGGACCGGGTTTTCAAGTAATTTGATTATTTTCGGTAGCTTGGCAGGAATTATTACTGTCGAGCATGCATCTTCAGCTGGTATCAAAATATCTTTTATAGAGTTTTTCCGTGCCGGTGCAGTTGTTACTATGCTTTCAATGGTGATGGCTGGATTTTGGATATATTGGATTACATGATGATAATAGTTTGTTGCATTGATGTTATCGTTATGTTAATGCATTGATATTGTTGATTTTATTATTTTTATTTTTATGAATTTCAAATAGACTATATTGATATTATCAATATAGTATGTTTCTTGTTAGTTACATAAGTTGCGTTTTATTATGGCCCGGTTCACTTAGGGTGTTACTAAGGAGGTTCTCAATGCATTTTACCCCGCGCGAGATTGATAAGCTTATGATTTACACGCTTGCTCAGGTAGCGCAGGCACGTAAAGATAAAGGCCTCAAGCTCAACCATCCTGAAACTGTTTCTCTGATTGCAACGGCTGCGCTTGAAGGTGCCCGTGAAGGTAAAACTGTTGAGCAGGTTATGGATTTGGCTCGTAAAGCCATCACCAGAGATGATGTGATGGAAGGTGTTGTTGAAATGATACCTTATGTCCAGGTCGAGGCCGTTTTTACTGATGGTAGCCGTTTGATTACTGTTCATGATCCGATCCAATAGTCCTCAGGGAGTTAACATTATGGCTGCAGATACACCTAAAGTGCCGGTTGGCGGCTTACTTCTCGCTGAAGGCGATATCGAGATTAATGCTGGCTATCCAACAGTAACGATTAAAGTACGTAATACCGGTGACCGGCCTATTCAGGTCGGGTCGCATTTCCATTTTTTCGAAGTAAACCATGACCTTGAATTTGATCGTATGCAGGCCTTTGGTAAACGTTTGAATATTCCTGCAACGACTGCATTGCGCTTTGAGCCGGGTGACGAAAAAGAAGTCGTTCTGGTTCCTTATCAAGGTAAGCAGCGTGTCATTGGCTTTAATAATCTGGTCGATGGCTGGGTTGGAGATGAAAGCTACAATGATGCCCGTCCTCGCCTGGCCGATGCGATGGGGCGCGTTGAAATGTACGGTTTTAAAAATAAGCCGTAAGCAGCTCCCTTAAACATACTAGCGAACAGGTTTTTGACATGGTTAAAATTTCCAGAAAGCAATATTCGGATCTTTATGGTCCAACGACTGGCGATAAAATTCGTCTTGCTGATACCGATCTTTATATCGAAATTGAAAAAGATCTGCGCATTTATGGTGAAGAGGCTGTTTACGGTGGTGGCAAGACCTTGCGTGACGGCATGGGCTACGACAATGAATTGACCAGTGCTGCCGGTGCGCCCGATCTTATCATAACCAACGTGACAATCGTTGATGCTAAACTGGGTGTTATCAAAGCGGATGTCGGCGTTAAAAATGGCCTGATCTGTGGTATTGGTAAAGCTGGTAATCCGGCAATTATGGACGGCGTTACTCCAGGACTTGCGCTTGGTGCTGCAACTGATGCGATCTCCGGCGAACATTTGATCCTCACTGCCGGTGGTATGGATGCGCATGTGCACTATATTTCACCGCAGCAGGCGCAGGCAGCTTTGAGCAACGGTATTACGACGGTTTTTGGTGGCGGTATCGGGCCAACCGATGGCACCAATGGTACCACGATCACCCCTGGTACCTGGAACGTCGAAATGATGCTTCGTTCTTTCGATGGATGGCCGGTTAATGCGGGTGTTCTTGGTAAGGGCAACGTTTCTGCCGCTCTGCCAATGGAAGAACAAATTCGCGCCGGTGTTGCCGGTCTTAAAATCCATGAAGACTGGGGCAGCACACCGGCAACAATCCGTGCAGCACTTGGTGTCGCTGACCAATATGACATTCAGGTTTGTATCCATACTGATACATTGAACGAAGCTGGTTTCGTTGAAAATACCATTGCCGCTTTTGAAGGCCGCACAATCCACACCTACCACACAGAGGGTGCTGGTGGTGGTCACGCACCTGATATTATCCGCGTAGCCGGTCAGTCCAATGTGTTGCCTAGTTCGACCAATCCGACGCTGCCTTATGGTATCAACTCGCAGGCTGAATTGTTCGACATGACCATGATCTGTCACAATCTCAGCCCGAAAATTCCGACCGACGTTGCTTTTGCTGAAAGCCGTGTGCGTCCGGAAACGATTGCGGCTGAAAACGTTCTGCATGATATTGGTGCAATTTCCATTATCTCCAGTGACAGTCAGGCAATGGGCCGCATCGGTGAAAATTGGTTGCGTGCTATTCAGACCGCGCATCTGATGAAAACCCGTTTTGGTGCTTATGAAGGTGACACTTCAGGCAATGACAATCAGCGCGTGCTGCGTTTTGTTGCTAAAGTGACGATTAATCCGGCAATTGCACAGGGGATTTCCCATGTGATTGGTTCGGTTGAAGTCGGCAAAATGGCTGATCTTGTGCTTTGGGAGCCGGCATTCTTTGCTGCCAAGCCTAAGATGGTCATCAAGGGTGGTTTAATTTCGTGGGCAATGATGGGTGACCCGAATGCATCGCTGCCGACACCTCAGCCAGTTATTTATCGTCCGATGTTTGGTCAACTCGGTTCGGCACTGCCGAAAACCCGTGTTACCTTCACGTCCCATGCGGCGATGGAAGACGGCATTGTTGAGCGCTATCAGTTGCAGTCACAGGTTATGCCGGTCTACGCCACCCGTACTGTTGGTAAAAAATCGATGGTGCGCAATGATGCATTGCCAACAATCGAAGTTAATCCGGAAACATTTGCTGTTACAGTCGATGGCAAGCATGCAACCGTTGAACCGGCGACAAGCATTCCAATGGGCCAGCTCCATTTCTTTAGCTGACGGGAGATTACGGGAAGGCAATCACAACGCCTTCCCGTAACTTTTATAGAACAATAATGTTATTCGACATCAGCACTGAGTGTGTTCTTTTGAGAGTTAATATACAGTCTTTGGAATTGTTCAGAGTGTTGATGCGTATTTAGCTAAGCTTCCGGAGGAAGTATGATTCTCGTCGAGAAAATTCTTGGTAATATTAAAGATACTGTTTGGCATGAGCGTTCACATCATGCGAAGGTCGATCATCTCGTATTGGAGCAATGGGAAGCGCCAAAGAGCCGTCTGCGTAAAACCAGTGAAGGTGGTCTCGAATTAGCAATTTCTCTGCCTCGCTCGGAACATCTGCAAAATGGTGATGTTCTTTATTATGATGATGAAAATAATATCATTGTAACAGCACGTATTGCACTTAAAGAGGTGTTGGTTATTGAACTTCAGGGGCTTGAAGCACTTGAGCCTTTGGAGATTTTGCGTACCTGTTTTGAACTTGGGCACGGATTAGGTAATCAGCATTGGCCTGCCGTTATCAAGGGCTCAACTGTTTATGTTCCGCTCTCTGTGGATCAAAAAGTTATGGCTTCGGTTATGCGCACCCATGCCTTTAGTCACGTGAGTACACGCTTTGCTCCAGGTGAAGAAATTGCGGCATTGTTAGACGCAAAAGAAGCGCGGATGTTGTTTGCTGGTGCTGATGCAACTCCGCATCATCATCATGATCACGTACATTCACACACCCACTCTCATGACGATAATCATTCTCACGATCATGAGCATGAGCACGACCATCATCACAGTCACTCCCACGATCATCATCACGGGTAAGTTATGTCAGGCATAAAACATTCGGCATTCTCGAATATGCAAAATATGGCGCTGCAGGCACGCTTGCAGCAATTTGCAGATTCGACCTTGCCGGTTGGGTCATTTGCTTTTTCCAATGGCTTGGAATCCGCAATTCAAACCAAAATTGTCAAAGATGCTGCCAGCTTGAAGCAATTTGTCGAACTTGTGTTACGTCAGACTGCTCACATGGATGGTATCGCATTTTTGCATGCCCACCGTGCTTATAAACTGGATGATGAAGCTACAATTATCGCTGCAGATTATGAGCTGTGGGATCGTCGTATGGGCGAAGAACAGCAGATGATGCTTTCCCGTATGGGTAAGAAATTTGCTGAGTTAGCAATCAAAATTGATGATTTTCCGTGCCTTCATAGCTGGCTCAAAAAGATCAAAACAGGTCAAACGCCAGGATGTTATCCTGTCGGTCAAGCCTTGGCGCTGGCGCATTTGGGCGCTGATGAACAGCAAGCTTTCGTCATTCATCAATATGGCGTCGCTACCATGATCTTAAGCGCTGCAGTTCGTTTGATGCGGATTGATCACCTTCAAACCCAGCGCATTCTCTTTGAGGTGCAGGAGCGGGTCGAAGGTGATTATGTTGCTATTCAGGATTTGTCACTAGACGAGATGTCCAGCTTCGCACCCGTTTTTGATGTTTTGGTTGCCCATCACGTGAAAGCCTTTGTTCACCTGTTCATGAACTGAATAGTGTTAATCGCAGGAATAAATTATGAAAAAAATTACCCGTATCGGCATTGGTGGACCTGTAGGCTCTGGAAAAACTGCCGTTATTGAAACGCTTACTCCCCGCTTGTTGGAACTCGGCATTAAACCGCTGATTATTACCAACGATGTGGTTACGACAGAAGATGCCAAACAGGTACGTCGTACATTGAGCGGCGTTCTTGTTGAAGAAAAAATTGTTGGTGTAGAAACAGGTGCTTGCCCTCATACGGCTGTGCGTGAAGATCCATCAATGAATATTGCCGCCTGTGAGGAGCTGGAAGAAAAATATCCTGACAGTGATGTTATTTTAATTGAATCGGGCGGTGATAATCTCACCCTGACTTTTAGTCCTGCTTTGGCTGATTTTTTCATTTATGTGATTGACGTGGCCGGTGGTGAAAAAATTCCACGCAAAAATGGTGCCGGTGTCTGCCAATCAGATATTCTGATTATTAATAAAACAGATCTTGCACCTTATGTTGGAGCAAGTCTTGAGGTTATGGAGCGTGATTCCAAACTCGTACGCGGCAAAAAACCTTTTGTTTTCACCAATTGTAAAACGGGTGAAGGTGTTGATGAGCTCCTGCAGCTTGTTCTCGATATGGCACTGTTTGACGTAGAGACGAAACGTCCAGCAGAAAATGCCGGATAATTACTATGAGATTGCATGAAAGACTAAGTCACATTGATAAAGCGCGTGAATTGCGTAATTACCATACGCAACCTGCACAAATGCGCGCTGCCGGTCCTGGCAAGATCGGTGAATTACGTTTGGGTTTTTCCATTCGTAACGGACGCTCGGTCTTGCATGATCTTTATCGTGTGGCTCCTCTTTTAGTACAACAAGCTTTGTACTGGGATGAGGCAATGCCGGAACTCCCTATATGCTCAATTATTTCCGTTGGTGGTGGTATTTTGCAGGGAGACCGGTATAAAATTGATATTACGGTCGGTGAAGCTGCCTATGCGCAGGTTAATTCGCAAAGTGCCAATCGTATTCATCGTATGGATGCCAATTATGCGTCGCAATATCAGACTGTAAAACTGGAAGCTGGGTCATATCTGGAATATCTGCCGGATTTTACGATACCCTATCGCGACTCGCGCTTTATCAATCATACAGACATCACCATCGATGAGAGTGCCACACTGCTCTATGGAGAAATGGTGATGTCCGGCCGTAAATATCATCACGAAGATGAGCGTTTTGGTTTTGATTTGCTTTCTTTGCAGATGACCGCACGTCGTCCTGACGGGAAGCGATTGTTTGTTGATAAGATTTTGATTGAAAAGGGGAATTCCACCATTGATTTTGCTGCAGTCATGGGTGGTTTTGATGCGTTTGCCAATATTGTTTGTATCACACCGCCTGATATTGCAGCGCGGATTAAAGAGCGTGTTGCTGTTAATTTCAGCACTGAATCACCGCGTGTGATTTCTGGTGCTTCCACACTGCCCAATAATGCCGGATTGATTTTACGCGTAGTTGGCCTTGAAAGTTATGATGTCCGCGCTGAAGTCAAAAACTTTTGGAAAATTGTGCGTGAGGAAGTTCGGGGGCGGACTTTACCTGAAGAATTTCTATGGCGTTAAAAGGCAAAGGGGGGCTTTGAGATGGTAGCGAAGAAGGATAATTTTCTATCAGTTTACCTGCGTGGTGCAAGTCAGGTTTTCTTTATGGAGAATGCTGTAACGGGATTATTATTTCTTATTGCGATTGGTTATGCCTCATATTTAAGCGGCATATGGGCTATAGCAATTGGTGCAGTCATTGGTCTTTTTGTGGCAACTGTCACCGCACAATTGCTTGATTGTGATGAAGGCTCAATTAATTCCGGTCTCTTCGGATTTAACGGTATATTGGTAGGGGCAGCGTTACCGACATTCATTACTGCTTCCCCGCAATTATGGTTTTACATCATCATTGGTGCCGCTATCAGTACGGTTGTTACTGCAGCTTTTAGTGCAACATTGACAAAAAGCTGGGGTATTCCGGGTTCGACAGGGCCATTTGTTTTGACCGGCTGGCTCATGGTGGCCGGTGCTTATTCATTTGGTTCGCTGAATGTGTCCGGTGATGCAGCAAAACTTGCATCTGATTATATGAGCGGCACGACTGTTATCCCTTCCGTAATGGAACTGGTAGAAATATTCTTTCGCAATATAGCCCAAGTCTTTTTGCTGGGCAGTGCAGTGAGCGGTGTGATTATTCTCGCCGGTATATTTATTGCTTCAATACCGGCAGGTATTGCAACAGCAGCCGGATCATTGATCGCACTGATTTGTGCCATTGTTATGCGCGCTGATCCTTCGGTTGTTATTCAGGGATTATACGGTTTCAGCGCTGTTCTGACAGCACTTGCAGTCAGTGTAATCTTCCTTAAAACGTCGACCAAGGTTGTTATTTACGCCGTTTTGGCAACAATCGCGACGGTATTTGTTCAAGGTGCATATGATGTGATTATGTCACCTTTTGGTTTACCTTCATTTACCGCACCTTATGTGCTGACAATGTATCTGTTTATCGCACCGAAGAAATTTCTTGCGCCACATCCGCACAAGCCAGTTGTGCAGCATCAGCTGGACGACAAATAGGTTCATCTAAATTAAGTTTGAATTTGCGCAAAGAGAGAAAAACCAATGCAAACAATCAACGCAGGTGATACAGCCTTTATTCTAATCTGTACGGCGCTGGTGTGTATGATGACACCGGCACTGGCCTTGTTTTATGGCGGTCTCGTCAAACAGCGTGACGTCCTTTCCATCATGATACAGAATTTTGTCTGTATGGGTGTTGTCGGTCTCATCTGGGTTTTTGGCGGCTTCAGTATGGCATTTGGGCCATCTATAGGTGGTGTTGTTGGTGATATTCGTACCTATTTCGGTATGTATCATGTTGGTATTGCACCAAATGCCGAGATGGCTCCCAATATTCCCTTTATTATGGTTTTCGCATATCAGATGATGTTTGCGATCATCACACCGGCTCTGATGACCGGCGCTATTGTGGGGCGTATTCGCTTTGCATCCTATCTGATCTTTGTTGCACTCTGGACCATCATTGTTTATTTGCCTGTTGCACACTGGGTTTGGGGCGGTGGTTTCCTCGCTAAACTTGGTGTTGTGGACTTTGCCGGTGGTATCGTCATTCACGCTTCAGCAGGTTTTTCAGCTTTGGCAGCAGCCAAATATCTGGGCAAGCGAAAAGTTGCACCGGGTTCAGCTAAAACAGAGCCGGCAAGTTTGCCGATTGTTGCGGTCGGTGCAGGCCTTTTGTGGTTCGGCTGGTTCGGCTTTAACGCGGGTGGTGCCTATGCAGCAGATGCTTTGGCGGCATACGCTTTCACAAACACCATGCTTTCCGGGGCAATTGCAATGCTTGTCTGGATGTTCTGGGAGTGGAAAGAAACAGGCCATCCATCTTTCTCGGGTATTCTGGTCGGCGCAGTGACTGGTCTTGCAACCATTACTCCGGCCGCAGGTTATGTGGAGCCAATGGCGGCATTGCTTATTGGTGCGGTCGGTGCATCCGTTTGCTTTAATGCAAAATATGTTCAAAAATGGCTTAAGGTCGACGATACACTGGAGGTATGGCGCGCTCACGGTGTTGGCGGGGTTACCGGTGCATTGCTTATTGGTGTTGCAGCAAGCTCAAGCATCAATGCGGTCTCCGCCAGCCTCTACCAATTTGGAGTTCAGGCTCTGGCGATTGTTATTGTCGCAGTATATGCATGGATTGTCACAGTAGTTCTTCTTAAGATTCTGGATTCAACCGGTACACTTCGTGTCTCGGATGAGGTGCAGATGGAAGGCCTTGACGATAGTATGTACGGAGAAAGCGCTTACGGGCTTTGGGGTATCAAACAACGTGCCGATAAGTAGTATTTCATTGATATAAAAGATAAATATACTTCTATAAAGCGCCTGTGTATAGATTTTCATGGGCGCTTTTTTGTTTTTTGCTATGTAAGAATTATGATTATTTTTCTGTTTAAGTATTGCGTTGGCTAAGTAAAGAAGTATGATAATTTTAAAAGATCATCATACTGGGAGAGCATTTTGAATTGGACATCTGTTTCATGCGCCGTCGTTACAACGCTCAGTCTTATGACAGCAGTGCATGCCGCGCCAAAAGAGTCGCTTGTTCTTGCCATTGGCGGTGAGTCTGATAACGGTTTTGATCCGCTGACCGGCTGGGGTACTTATGGTAATCCATTATTTCAATCGACCTTGTTGCGCCGTGGTATCAATCTTGAAACCATTCCGGATCTTGCAACTGCATGGTCTTTGTCGGATGACAGAAAAATATGGACTGTCAAACTGCGCGAGGATGTGCAGTTTTCCGACGGTACACCAGTCACTGCAGAAGACATTGTCTTTACTTTTAATAATGCAAAAACCTCTGCTAATTCACTGGATTTAGCTGTTTTGGAAAAGGTGGAGGCCGTTGACGATCATACTGTCCGCTTCGCTTTGACTAAGCCTTGGATTACCTTTGTTGAAGCTTTTTATACGCTCGGAATTGTACCAGCCAGCAGTTATGGGTCTGATTACGGACGCAAGCCAATTGGCTCCGGTCCCTATAAACTGGTGTCTTGGAATGAAGGTGAACAGCTGATCGTTGAGCGAAATGATGCTTATTACGGTGAAAAATCTCCGTTTAAGCAGATTACATTCCTCTTTACCGGAGCCGATTCAGGGCTGGTTGCTGCAAATGCTGGGGCTGTTGATTTGGTGGCTGTACCTTCACAATTGGCTGACGCCGTTCCCAATGGATTTCGTGCAGTACCGGTGCAGACCGTCGACAATCGTGGAATAAGCCTGCCATTTATCAAACCCCAAACCATTGACGGGCGTAAAGTCGGCAATGCTGTGACATCCGATCCGGCAATCCGCAAGGCCATCAATATGGGTATTGACCGTCAATTGGTCGTCGATGTAGCTGTACAGGGACATGGCACACCTGCTTACGGCCCGGCCGATGGTTTGCCATGGGCCGGGAAGGCCGATCGTGTTGATTTTGATCTTGATGGTGCCAAGGCGCTTCTGGATGAAGCGGGCTGGATTGTGGGTAGTGACGGCATCCGCAGCAAAGATGGTGTGCGTGCAGCGTTTGCTCTTTACTATCCGGCCAGTGATGCCAGTCGCCAAGCCTTGGCTGAAACATCCGCTGAATTACTTCTGCCGTTAGGCATTGAAGCAACACCGCGTGGCGGGAGCTGGGATGCTATCGGACAGGTTATGCATTCCGAACCGATTTTGTTTGGTTTTGGCAGCCATTCACCTTATGAAGTTTATTCTTTGTTTGCCGGTAAAGTGGCCGGTATCGAATATATGAACCCAACCTATTATAGTAATCCTAAAGCGGACGAGTTTTTCGAAAAGGCTCAAGCCGCAGAAAGTATCGAGGCATCGATGCCGTTCTGGGCTGAAGCTGCGGATTATTATGGTAATAAAGGTGATAATTCATGGGCATGGCTGATTAATTTTGACCATGTTTACCTCGTCAATAATTGTCTTGATATGGGTAAAACACAAATTGAACCACATGGTCATGGTTGGCCGATTACAACAACAATTGCCAATTGGCGCTGGACCTGCAATTGAAGCTATCTTTATTGCATCTGATCACACTGCAATTGCTCCGGCTGATCGGGTTGGTCGTGTGTGTCGCCTTTTCAGTTTTTATGCTGATGAAGATGTCACCAATTGATCCGGTCAACATTTATCTTGGCCCTGCAATTGCAAAGGTCGGGCCGGAACAAAAATTGCAAATTGCCGCTATATGGGGGTTGGATCGCCCCTATCACGAGCAATTTTTAAGCTGGGCAGGCGGCTTGTTGCGTGGCGATCTTGGTTACAGCATTACTTATAATACCTCGGTTGCAGAGGTTTTGCGCGGGCGTATTGGCGCAACACTTGCACTGGCAGGTTTTGCTTGGCTGCTTTCAGGTCTTCTTGGCTTTATCCTTGGTTTGATTTCTGCCTCCTTCGAGGGAAGCTGGATCGATCGCTCCATCCGTGTCTATTGTTACGTGCTTGCTGCAACGCCGACATTCTGGCTGGCAATGCTGATGTTGACGGTCTTTTCTGTGCAACTGGGTTGGACACCAATTTGCTGTTCGGGGCCAATCGGCGTTCCCTTTGATCAAGTAACATGGTGGCAAAGCATCCATCATTTGATTTTACCGCTTACGGTGTTGACGCTTTTTGGCATAGCGCAAATTACGCTGCATTCGCGCGCTAAATTGATTGAAGTCCTGCGCTCTGATTACATCGTCTTTGCGCGCGCCCAAGGGGCCAGCCGCATTGATTTGATTTTGCGTCATGGCGTTCGTAATGCTGCCTTACCCGCACTCACCGTGTTTTTCGCATCGATAGGGGAAATATTTGGCGGAGCTATTCTGGCTGAACAGGTCTTTGCATGGCCGGGGCTTGGAAGAGCAACGGTTGAAGCCGGTATGCGCGGTGACGTACCATTATTATTAGCCATTGCCATTGTAACGACGGTGATCGTTGCAACCGGAAATATGATTGCAGACCTTCTTTATCGGCTTGTCGATCCGAGATTGCGGAGGGTGCATGACTAGTCAGGTTTTGAATGGTCGTATCCGTGCTGCTATCAGTACGACATTTGCTTTGGTGTTAATCTCGGCAATTGTGATCGGTGCATGGGCTTTTGGTGATAGTGGCATTCGAGCTGATTTTAATGCACGTAATCTATCACCATCATGGTGCCATTGGTTTGGCACAGACCAAATGGGCAGAGATATGTTTGCCCGTACATTACATGGTCTGACATTAAGCCTTCGTGTGGGTATCCTCGCTGCAGGTTTTTCCGTCATCATTGCTCTTGTTATTGTCTTACTTGCGGGTTTTGGCAAAATTGCTGACGCGATTTCCTGTTTTATCATGGATGGCGTGCTGTCGATGCCGCATCTGGTTCTCTTGGTATTGATTTGCTTTGCATTGGGCGGCGGTACCCAAGCGGTCATCATTGCTGTCGCTATTTCTCATTGGCCGCGTTTTGCACGCGTGCTGAGAGCTGAACTCATGCAGATCCGTTCCGAGCCATGGATTGAAGCTTCAAGAAGCTTTGGCCGTTCTCGTGCATTTATTTTGATCAATCACATAGTGCCGCATTTGTTGCCGCAAATGTTTGTCGGGTTTTTATTGATGTTTCCGCATGCGATATTGCATGAAGCAAGCCTGACATTCCTGGGCTTTGGTCTGGAGCCATCCCGTCCAGCTATCGGCATTATGCTGTCAGAAGCAATGCGCCATATTAGTGCTGGGCGATGGTGGCTTGCTTTATTCCCGGGTATAGCGCTTTTAATTATGGTTTTAAGCTTTGATGTGCTGGCCAATGGTTTGCGCCGCCTGATTAATCCGCGGGAGGCGCAAACCTGATGCTTGAGATCAACTCTTTTTCTCTCTCTTTCCGCCGATACAAAAGCTTTTTTACTCAGGAAAATATCACCCGATTGAATGATATAAATCTCAAAATAAATGAAGGAGAGATGCTTGCGGTTATTGGCCATTCAGGCGCGGGAAAAAGCTTGCTGGCGCATGCAATTCTTGGCCTTTTACCTCAAAATATTGACAAGAGCGGCGAGATTTTTTTCAAGAATAAACGGTTAGATAAAAAATATTCAAAAAGAATCCGTGGCAAAGAAATAGCACTATTACCGCAACAGATCAGTTATCTCGATCCAACCGCGCTTGTTGGGTCGCAAATTCGCTGGGCTGCTCAAAGAGCAGATGCCGAACCGGAGGTTGTAACGCGGCTTGCTGCTGTTGGTCTTGAAGAAAGTACCGCATATTTATATCCGCATCAGGTTTCTGGTGGCATGGCGCGAAGGGTTCTCATGGCACAAGCAACAGCAGGCGGAGCAAAACTGCTGATTGCCGATGAACCAACTGCGGGGCTTGATCCGGAAAGTCGTAACAATATGCTGGATAAACTGCGTAAATATGCCGATGATGGCGGAGCGGTTATGTTAATCACCCATGATCTGATCCCGGCACTGTCGCGGGCAGACAGTGTTGCTCTTCTCAATGAGGGCGAACTATGTTGCTTTGCACCAACCTCTGCTTTTGCAGGAAAAGGTGAGGCGCTTTCGTCGGCCTATGCGCAAGCAATGTGGCAAGCCTTACCCCAAAACGGTTTTTATACTCATGCTTGAAGCACATCAAATCAGTGCAGGTTTTGGTAAGACTGTTTTGTTCTCTGATGTTTCTTTGAAATTGAAACGGGGAAATATTTATTGTGTTTACGGCCCTTCAGGATGCGGTAAAACAACTTTAGGGCGCACACTTGCAGGTTTGCATGCACCATCCAGAGGAACGATAACGCTGGGTAATAAAACAGCTTATTCAAAAACAAGTTGGCCAGTTCATTATCTTTATCAGAGCCCGCTTCATGCAATGAATCCCCGATGGAATATCGGCAAAATTATTACTGAATCCGGCCCTGTAGATCATGCACATGCAAAAAGGCTTGATGTACGCGATGAATGGATGGAGCGTTATCCGCATGAGCTGTCAGGCGGCCAATTACAACGTGTTTCAATCTTGCGTGCTCTTGGTGCGAAACCTGAATATTTGATAGCAGATGAAATTACTGCGGCATTGGATCCGGTCGCGCAAGCCCAGATATGGCAGCTATTAATGCATCTGGTAAAAGAGCATAATATGGGCATACTTGCTATCAGCCATGATATGGATCTGTTGAAGCAAATAACACCACAAGGCAATTATTTAAATTTTTTTGTATAATTGAAATTCATGCTCGGGATTCATTGATTTCATTACAATATTATTATTGTTATGACCTATTTGAAATAGCGCTTGTTCCGTTTTGCGGCGTTCAGGCCATATCAGTATATTGCTTGTGGAGCGTTTACTGTTTTTAGGTAACCCCTAATTGTGATGACTGCGGCATAAGAACGTATGCGGAGTGATGATTTGATTAAATTATTGAGTATTAATGTTTTTGTAGGCTTGATGATGCCTGTAGTTGCATCCTCTGCACAAACTTTTGATGTTTGTCATGGCTATGATTGCTATTATAAAACAAAAGTAACGCTGACATCTAAAGATGAACAGCGTATTCGCAATCTCTTGCAGAAATCCGAACGCAATGCAGCGGATGAGAGAAAAGCATTGCGGAGTGCCGTTGCCATTTTTGAAGAGCGCAGCACAATTGTTATTGGTGTACGTGACAAACCTAAAATGGAATTTGGTAAAGGCCGTGTGAAAGGTCAAATGGATTGTGTCGATGAATCGGTCAATACTGATCATTTTTTACGATACTTGCAATCCCGTGGCTGGTTAAAGCATCATACGGTGTCACGCCGAACAACACGTGGTTCGTTTATTGACGGACGCTATCCGCATTGGACAGCTGTTATAGAAGATAAATCTGGTGTGAAATGGGCTGTGGATTCCTGGTATGAAGCAGGAGGCGGTTTGCCCGATATTATGCCGCTTCAAGACTGGAAGCGGCGCGGGTATAATGGTGAGCGTTAATATTGAAAACGAAATAAAAAGCTCCGGGATATTCCGGAGCTTTTTGCATTTAAAATGATCGTTTAATAAGCGATTATTTTATCGTCTTTTTGGCATCTTTACGTTTAACAACAGATGCGAAAACAAACCAATAACCAGACCCCAGAATGCTCCGCCAATTCCAAACATATTAATATTGGCGGCCGATGCTAAAAACGTAATAAGTGCAGCTTCGCGTGAGGATGGATCAGACATTGCACCTGCAAGACTGCCGCCAATGGTTCCAAGCAATGCCAGTCCGGCTAAAGTTGTGATAAATGTTGCAGGAAAAGCCATGAAAACGGCGGCAAGTGTTACGCCAAAGACACCAACCAGAATGTAGAATATGCCCGCTGCTATACCTGCAATCCAGCGTTTTGACGGATCTTCGTGGGCTTCACGACCGGTTGCAATGGCCGCAGTGATCGCAGCTATATTGAATGCATGTGAACCAAATGGCGCCATAATGAGCGAGCCAAGACCGGTGGTGGTTACAATCGGATTGGCACTGGTTTTAAAGCCGTCATTACGTAAAACCAGCATTCCAGGCATATATTGACCCGTTAATGTGATCAGAAATAACGGTAGCGCGACACTTAATAAGGCATTGAGTGTGAAGACCGGCATCGTGAATACCGGATAAGCAAATTGCAATTTTAAGCCGGATAAATCGACCTGATTCCGGAATAGTAAAAAAGCCAAACCGATAATCAAAATGCCGACAACTGCATAACGTGCGGAAAAACGCTTCAGTAAAAGATAGAATGTGACCAGCAGGCCGACGAGCTTGGGATCAACACTGGCACCACCGAAAGCTCCAATCCCGAACTGCAACAGAATGCCTGCAAGCAAACCTGAAGCAATGCCGGTGGGAATGAGTTTGATTAGTTTTTCAAAATAACCTGAGATACCAAGTAGGATAAAGGCCGCAGCCGAGAGCATATAGGCGCCGATTGCTTCATTATAAGGCGTAGTTGCCAATGCTGTGACGAGAAATGCGGCTGCAGGTGTCGACCATGCAGTGATGAGTGGCTCCCGATATTTCCAGCTCAAAAACAAACCGGTGACACCAACACCAATTGAAACCGACCAGACCCATGATGCGGTTTGTTCTGGTGTGAGGCCTGCAATCCGAGCGGCCTGAAAAACCAAAATAAAGGTGCCGCCATAATTGACAATAACGGAAATCAGGCCCGCGACAATCGGATGGGGCAGGTCAGTGAGTCTTATTGGCGAGGAAGATGGATGTGCCGACATTGTGGCCTCCGTGAAGCAAGAGAGCGTTTGAATTTTTTTCTTGACTTCTACCCTATCATTGGCCTGATAATCCCTGCCAATTTAGCAGGGATGGCCAGACCAATTGTTTAAAAATTCGCAACTGGAAACTGTGAAGACATGGTTGGTTAATCCGGCGCATGCAGCCATGCCACTTCATGCCCGCGTGCAAAGAGCGATCAGGCAATTAATTCTTGATGGTGTGTTGGCTGCCGGTAAACCACTGCCGCCGTCTCGGGGGCTTGCAAAATCTCTTGGCGTTTCACGTGATACAGTCGAGACGGCTTATGTGCAGCTTCATGCCGACGGCTTTATCGAGCGACGTGTGGGCAGTGGTAGCTTTGTTGCGGAAGTGAGTGATTTTCGTACCCGTCAGCGGCGTATTAAACGTGAGGGCGTTACATTAAAACCTGAGAGCTTTTTAAGTAAGCGTGGGCAAGCAATGTATGCTGGTGGTGGCGTGCATGAAATGTTGCATCCGCATTGTTTTGCGCCAGGTGTACCTGAAACGCGAAATTTTCCGTTAGCGCTTTGGGAACGTTTGGGGCGGCAAGTTCTAAAAGAAATTGGTCATGATGCATTGTTGCATGGGGACCCGCAGGGAACGGAACCTTTGCGGCGTGTCATTGCTGATTATGTGAATTTAGAGCGTGGTGCCCGCGCGACGGCTGATCGGGTGTTGATATTGACCAGTTCGCAGCAGGCGATGACATTATGTGCAAATGTTTTGTTTGATGCAGGCGAGCGGATTTTTATTGAAGATCCGGTTTATCATGGTGCCCGACGCGCCTTTGATGCCGCCGGTATTGATTTGATACCGGTGCGTGTTGATGGTCAAGGAATTGCAGTTGAACCTGTTTTACAAGAGCAACGCAACGTAAAAGCTGTTTTTCTAATGCCATCCCATCAGTTTCCGACCGGTGCAACTTTGGCGCTGGAACGTCGCTTGGCATTGATTGATTGGGCGGCTGAGCGAAAAGCGTGGATCATTGAAGATGATTATGACAGCGAATTTCACTATGCCGGTAAACCTATGGCTTGTGTACAAGGACTCGATCCGCATGAGCGGACAATTTATATTGGTACATTCACCAAATCTCTTTTTCCGGGGCTTCGGATTGGTTATGCGGTTTTGCCGCCACAACTGGTGAAGCCGATGACAATTGCCCGTACGTTGCTTGACGGTCACACGGCATCACTTCCGCAGCTCACTTTGGCGCGCTTTATCGAAGGCGGACATTTTGGCGCTTATGTACGGATGATGCGCAATATTTATGCCCAAAGGCTGGAGTTGCTGACAAGGTTGGTGCGTAGCCATCTGGCAGACTTTGTCGAGCCGCGCATACCGACAGGCGGCTTGCAAATGCCGTGCATTTTAACCTGTGACATTGCTGAAAATAGCGTGATTGAGGCTGCCCAAAGAGCGGGTATTGCCTTAACGGGATTGTCATCCCTTCATGTAATGGGAAATGTAAAGAACGGTTTTCTCATGGGATTTGCAGCCTATACACCACAGGAACTGGAAAGCGGAGTTAAAAAACTGGCGGCGATTTTTCATGGTTTGAGGCGACATTGAGCCGTTAATAGCTTCTCCTGTTCATCGCTAGAGCTATGTATTTACTGTGTTTTTAAGGTTTATTATTACGATTATTGACGATGTTAATGTATTTGTTAATTTTTTGCTTTCTGCAGTGGCGGCGAAGGTGTTAACGGCGATGCTACGTCTGCTAGAGGAAAAGAAGCGCAGCTCTTGCCTGGCGGCAAGACTCATGGCGGCCGCGATACAGCACAATAACGGGTTTTTGGTCCGTTGGAAAAGACCGGCAGCAATCGCTGGGAATTGGACACAGTAACTTTAACCTGAGGTCGGCCGTAATTTTACCTATGATGCCGTTATTACGCGGCTTTGAGGCATGCGATTTTCGTGCCATATATTTTTAGCGGTGTGTCGTAATTCACGGTGATGGGCGGCGTTGAAATGATTGCG
>NZ_JBJDRZ020000046.1:0-15954 GCF_044987585.2 Paenochrobactrum sp. BZR 201-1
CTATATGAGCACAGTTCAGTTCGAGAGAACGGCTGTTTAATATAAAACGCCTCTCCACTTTTACGAAGAAAGTACAGTATGCTCCGCAATCAAAAATTTGCAATAAGCACAATAAAAAAGCAACGGTGTTAGGTGTCAAGCACCGTTGCGTTATGGTCTCGCATTCTTGCATTGAGAATAATGATCATTTTGTGCATGAGCGCTACTTTGGCTGGTTTCCCCTGTTCTTTCAGACCTGTGAAGAACGCTTTCATCGCTGGATCGAAGCGGATGGCGGTAGAGCTGCAACTTAAAGCGCATCACACAGATGTTTTCTGCCATCGGCAATCACCCGTTTGTCCGCATCAAATCACTATCGCGGTTAGGTGGTGCCACACCAACCAGCTTGGCAATCCTGCCCTTTCCCGATAAATCCAAGCTCCGGCAAGTCTGCCAGAGCACTTTTCCAAGAGGAGCGCTGAGACAGAATTCTTGTTTCTATGCGCCGTGCATAATCAGCAAGAATGAAGGGGTCGATCTTGTCTGTTTTGGAAAGTTGCACGCAGGCTCGCGCGAACTGTCTGATCTGTTTGGCATTGACCTTGGCGATGGGCAGTTGTGCTGCTTGCAAGGCTTCGACTGTATAGCGATCATAACCACCTATTGGCTCAAGAACGAGACATTCGATCCCTTCAAATACACTCAGGAAAACGAGCAGATCGGCAAGACCCGCAGTAGAGTTGGCAAAGCAGGTTGATCGCTCATCTGGTAGACACAAATATCCAAAGTCGATTTTGATATGTCGATGCCGACAAAACGCGTAGTATAAGATATGAGGCAGTTTCCCTTATACACAAGCGCGAAGCTCTCTCAACGGTGCGACGAAGCCTCTTATGGTGCAAAAGGATTATGCATTTTTATGAACGAAAGTTCATGGCCCGACTGTCAGCTGACCGGCGGGGATTTTTTGCGTTCAGGGCAAAAAGGGGCACTAAATCAATTAGCAAGGCCAGATAATACATCTACAGCACGTGCTGGATATCTTGTTTAAATCAGTTTTTACCAGTCTGCGATATGATGGTAACGCAGAAAGATCAGCCTGAAAAATTATAGATAGACAATAACAAATCTAGTCATAAAATTATTTTCGTTTTTCAATGATTGTAAGGATATCTGTATAGTTTTATTCAGATGGTTAGGCACCTGCACGTGCTTTCACTTCGGATGCAGCAGATTGATGGCAACACGGCTATGGCAGCTATGAATTCATCTAAGATAGTCTTGTTGGTTTCTTTCGCCGATGTCTGCAATATCACCGGAATCGCGATGTTCTAGAGTGTGTCTCACTTAATCGTATCCACTGTGCTCGCTCTAGCGTTTTGTTTTTACGCATGTCTTTATCCCAAAACCGGTTCCCACTTTTGGGAGACATGCACTAAAAATGTAATATTGCCGTTGCCATTGTCCATGGTCGATGTGCTTACGTCGATGATACCACCTATACTGTTGGCAAATATATGATCAAGCGAAAAACCTTCAGGATATTGAGACGTCTAAGAACTGTCGCCGGCGCTGAAGGTTTGGGTATTTTGAGCAAAATCTGCGACAGGTAAAGCAAGGGCAATGGAGAGAAGCCCGGAGCAAGAACGGAAGTCATGAAAACCCTTTCCTGGATGGATTAGGGATTAAAAACGGCAATTAGGCAGCCGTTGGTTCCATGCAAAATACGATTTGCATGCTTATCTGTTTAGCGTCTTTTACTTGTTGTTGCGAAGTCCCAGATAGCTGAGTGGCGGGCTGCCGAAAGCACGCTTGAACATCAATGTGAAAGCTGCCGGATTTTCATAGCCCAAATCTAATGCCACATTAGTAACCTGTTCACCGCTGGCAAGACGCGGGATGGCCGATAAAAGGCAGGCTTGCAGACACCATGCCTTAAAACTCATACTGGTTTCACGACGAAATAGCCTTGTGAATGTGCGTCGGCTCATGCCCAAAGTCCCGCACCATTCATCAATTGTTTCATGAATATTGGGTGCGAGCATGAAAGTACGGCAGCGCGTAGCCAGCATGGTATGATTTGGATATGGCAGTGAAAGCGGAAGAGGCGGCAACTGCGCCACTTCATATAAAAGCAGCTGCATCAATGTGCCGACACGACCATGTGTTTCATAATCTACAGGTAAATCCAATGCCTCATTAATCAACTCGCGCACAAAGGGTGAAATGCTGACGACTTGACACATGTCAGGCATGTCAGGAATGGCATCTGGTTCAATATAAAGACTTTGCATGGTGACTGTGCCGACCATGCGAACATTATGCGTTGCGCATGGCGGAATCCACATGCCTCGTTGCGGAGGCATGACCCATGTACCTGTTGGTGTTGTTAAAACAATCAAACCGGAAATGGCCGACATTAATTGCCCGCGACGGTGATGGTGAGGGGCAATAGAATGACCGTCGGGATAGATATTGCCGATAGCAACAACCGGACGGCCGATATGATCAACTTGGTCAATGTGGATATGACGCATAAATTTGACCCGATCAAGTAATTGATTGACCCAACATTAGTGGCGGGTCTAATGCCTTCTGTATCATGAAAAAAGTGTATGGCGCAATCAATTGCAAAAAAGCAGGCGACCAAGGCCTGTTATGAGAATGAAAGTTTAGCTACCGTGTCAAATACAATTGTTTCTGTTGTTCCGATAAAAGCAAAAGCTGCTTTTCCTGTTCTTTTGGGCGCAAGTGCAGGACATCTTCTTAATGATCTTTTGCAGGCCTTGCTGCCGGCGATGTATCCGATTTTGCAACAGGGATTTTCGCTCAGCTTTGCTCAGGTCGGTATTTTGACCTTCGTTTACCAACTGACAGCGTCACTCTTTCAGCCATTTATCGGCCATTATACCGACAGACATCCAATGCCCTTTTTGTTACCTTTCGGCATGGTATCATCTATGTGCGGTTTGTTGGCAATCGCTTTTGCCCCAAGCTACGGCTGGTTGCTGTTGGGTTCGGTTTTGCTGGGCTTGGGTTCGTCCATTTTCCACCCTGAAACGTCGCGTATCGCACGGTTGGCTTCGGGTGGTTCACACGGGCTTGCGCAATCCTTGTTTCAGGTGGGGGGCAATTTTGGTTCAGCCCTTGGGCCCTTGGCCGCAGCGTTTATTATTCTGCCGCGTGGTCAAACCGGCTTGGCGTGGTTTGCCATTGCTGCACTTGGCGGGATTATTTTGTTGTCGGCATTGGGCGCTTGGTATCGTTCCAATGGATTGACCCGAAAAGCCGTAACTTCAGTGCCTGAACGTCATCCGTTTTTGACCAAACGTCAGGTCAGCATTGCAATGGCTATTTTGATTGCATTGCTTTTCTCCAAGTATATCTATTTGGCAAGTTTTACCAGCTACTACACATTCTACCTGATGGAGAAGTTTGAACTGCCGATTAAATCGGCGCAGGTTTTACAATTTGTGTTTTTTGCGTCCGTTGCAGCCGGTACTATTTCCGGCGGACCGATTGGTGACCGTTTGGGGCGTAAACTGGTGATCTGGGTGTCTATCTTAGGTGTGCTGCCGTTTACATTATTGCTGCCACATGTGGGCTTGACGGCTACGGTTATTCTCACCGTGATCATCGGTTTTGTTATCTCGTCTGCATTTCCGGCAATTGTGGTTTACGGCCAAGAGTTAATGCCTGGACGTGTTGGTATGGTGTCCGGTCTGTTTTTTGGGTTTATTTTTGGCATTGGTGGGATTGGGGCGGCAGCACTGGGCGTTTTGGCAGATTGGAAAGGAATTTCTTTTGTGTTCCTGCTTTGCTCATTTCTGCCGGTAATTGGTGTGCTGACAGCATTTTTGCCAAATCCACGCGAACTAAAAGCCGACTGAATTTGGAAAATTGCTGAAAAAAAGCCCCTTCACGGGGCTTTTTTTATTAATGCTGGTTATCGTATGCTTCGGATGCTTTCACCAATGCATCAATATCATCGGCACAGATTTGAGCGCGGAGCGCATCAAATTTATGTTTGTCCCATTGATAAATGCCAAGTGATAACAAGCGTTCGATGGTGGCTGCGGGGAAGCGTTGTTTGATTGGTTGTGCAGGGTTGCCGGCGACAATTGTATAGGGTGCAACCGATTTGGTGACGATGGCGCCGGAGGCAATAATCGCACCTTCGCCGATGGTCACGCCCGGCATGATCATAGCGCGCATACCGATCCATGCACCATCTTGAATGATCGTATCGCCTTTGCCGATATAAGCATCGGCAATGACATCTACAAACGGATAAAGACTGAACCAGTCGGTGCGGTGGGTGTGATTGCCGCCCATTAAAATGACCGCTTCTGCGCCAATGCAGACATAGTCGCCAATATGAAGCTGGTCGATTTCCCACATTGGCTCCCACGTGGCCAGACTATATTCATCACCATAATGATAGCGGACGACACTTTCTTCAAATGTGCCGGTCCATGCGCCGCTATAATAGCTGTGCTGGCCGCGAATATGAATATTGGGATTTTTGACGGTTTCCGCCAGCATTTCCACTTTTGACCAATGTTTGACGGATGCCTGATCAACCGACATTTTACTCTCCGTTTAAAGATGAAGGACAGGCATGAAACGCCATATTGAAACATTTCTATAACAAAGTGACCCAATGGTTTCAAACATTAGCCGACTAAACATTTCAGCTGTAGTCAGAGGTTGAATTTTTTGCCCTTTAACAAAGTGAGCAGCAGCAGCGGAAGAAGCGTGGTGATGATAATGGCAATGAGTGCCATTGCCATGCCAAGGCCGACCGATCCTTGCTCGAATTGGCGCCAGATAAAGATGGATATGGTTTGCATGCCTACCGGTGCAATCAACACCGAGGCGACCAGCTCACGGGTGGCAACGGCAAAAACCAGCAACATTGCCGTGATCAGGCTTGGCGCGATCAGTGGCAGCATGATGCGGCGGAAGGTGGTAAAGCTGCTGGCGCCACAAACGCGCGCTGCTGCCTCAAGATTATCGCCGATTTGATGGAAAGCTGCCGTTGTATAACGGATTGGCTGTGGCAACAAAATGCAGCAATAAGCCAGCAATAAAATCAACGGCGTGTTGTAGGGTGAGACCAGCAAAGCCGGTTGGTTCCATGCCAAAATAAGGCCGACAGCTACCACAACGCCGGGTAGGGAATTTGGCAAAACGGTTAAAACATCAAGGAAGTTGCGGCCACGAAAACGCATTTTTACCACTGCATAGGCTGCAATCGCACCAAGCAATCCGGTGAAAAGTGCGCTCGCAATACCAAGTGACAGACTGTTGATAAGGGCTTTCATCCCGCCTGCAGAATTTTCTGCAATGGCGCTGAAATTGTCAAAGCCGATATTGGACAATGTCAGACCGCCGGAAATCGTTTTGGAGAGAGCAGTGGCAAGAATGGCAAGCAGTGGCACTCCGGTTGCAATAAAACTGACAATCGCAAAAAGGGCGGCAACAGGAATGGTGAGCTTGCCTAATACGCGTTTATCTTTGGCCTGCGGTTTGCCACCAGTGGTGACATAAGAACGACGGTTCAAAATCCAGCGCTGGATCAAAAACGCGCCAAGGGACAATAAAACAAGTGCAAGCGAAAAGACTGCAGCACCGGCTAGATCAATCGGCCAGTCCGAAACGCGAAGGTCGATTTCAGTGACCAGAACTTCAAAACCGGAGCGGCGGCCAAGCGCTGCAGGCGTACCATATTCTTCAATTGCGGCGGCAAAAACTAACAGCAAACTTGCAGCTAAACCCGGAGTGGCAAGAGGCAAAGTAATGCGGAAAAACGAGCGCCATGACGAGGCACCAAAAACGCGGCCGACATCGGCATAGCGTGCACCAACGGCTTCAATGGTGCGCGAGACGGCAAAATAAACCAGCGGAAATGTATTGAGCGCCATGACAAAGGTCATGCCGGATACGGAGAATAAGAAAGATGACAGGTTGAAACCTGTAAGCTGTTCGAGATAGCCGCGCGGTTGCAGGCTCATAATCCAGCCAAGAGTGGCAATATAAGGCGGAATCATAAACGGGATCAGCATTAAAATGTCCCAGAATATTGCCAGCGGTACTTTATAAAGAGCACGAAAAACTGCCAGCGGCACAGCAATGAATGCCGAGAGTGCGACCACCATTAAGCCAAGCAACACTGTATTTCCGGTAATGCGAAACAGGCGCGGGTCGTTAAACAGCGTTGTAATATGCGAAAAAGGATTGGCCAGCGAACCACTGCCTAATTGCGGGAAGATCGATTGCAGGATGATAAAAACAAAGGGAACCGCTACAACGAGTAACAGACCTGCCATGGCAAAATAACCAAGTGGATTTTGCAGGCTTGCATTTTTAATCTGCATCTTCATTTCCAGTATCAATTGAAAAAATCAGATGCGGGAAGTGCACAAACCTCCCGCATCTCATGCTCTTCAGGTGTTATTTGTTGGCGAAAATTGCGTTGAACTCTTTAAGGGTTTCGTCGCGCTTGCCATAAACGGCTTCCGCATCAACGGTCAGAATTTTAAGATCATTGATCAGCGGGCGGTTTGCCGGAATGTCGGTGCGTGACGGCATCAGATAGGTGTTGGCCACCATTTTCTGGCCTTCGTCAGACAGCATGTAATCAATGAAAGCTTTCGCTTCATCCTGATTTTTTGACCAATTGAGGATCATGGCCGGACGTGGCGCAATTACAGTGCCGCTTGGCGGGAAGATCACGTCAATGGCTTCGCCTTTGGCCTTGCTGGAGAGCGAAATATAGTCAACTGCTCCAAAGACGGCTGCTTTTGCACCTTGTAAAACAGGGTTGAGCGCTTCAGCATTGGCGCCTGCAACATTGGCACCATTGGCTTTGAGTTTTTTAAACAGATCCCAGCCGCTTTGTGCCTGAAGTGCAGCAACCAGCTCAAAGGTTGCGCCTGACTGTGCTGGATCCGGCAAATTCACCAGATCTTTATATTCCGGCTTGGCAAGGTCTGCCCATTCGGAAGGCTTTGGAGTTCTGCTATTCGGGTTCCACGCAATACCAAGTGCCGAAACGCCCTGTGCGACCGCAAATTCGTTTTTAAGGAAGTCCGGCACATTGACGGCATTCGGGCTTGTATAAGCCACCAGCCAATTGCGCTTGGCAAAATCGGTTGCTGTGTCCCAAGAGGCGGAAATCAGCACGTCTACCACAGGATTGGCAGCTTCTGCTTCGATACGTGCCATGACCTTGCCGGTTGTAGCCTGAAAGACCTGAACCTTGGTGCCTGTTTTTTCATTAAAACCCGCCGCCAGCTTTTCAATCAGGCTGCCGGGGCCTGCCGAATAAACGGTGATATCGGCAAAAGCAGCGGTGGAGCTGAGCAAAGTCAGGGCGAGTGCAATTCCGCCGCCAAACAGCTTATTCTTCATCATATTCTCCTGAGATGTCGGGTAAAAGTTTGATTAATTGGAAAACCAGCGCAGCTGGCTATGGTCGATTGCCAATGCCGTTTGACTACCCTGCGGACGGGGCAATTGGTCGAGATAGGTTACTTCATGGACGTTGGTGTCATCACCGATACGTACAGTGGTGAGATGGCCATCACCACGAAATTGAGAGCGCAACACAATGGCCGTTACACTGTCGTCTTGGGAGGACGTGGCAGAAATGGCGCGGGTCGGGATGAGCACATGGCTATGGTCTTGGTGGTAATGTGGCGCTTGCAAGTAATAATTGGTACCGCGAATTTTGTAATTCTGCGTGCAATATTCAACCGGCATCACACAGCCCAAGCGCAGAAAGTCGGCAACTTGTGTGCTTGCCGGATGTGCCACCAGACTTTGCGGGTCGGCCAATTGTTCAATGATACCGGCACGCATGATCGCAACTTGATCGGCAAGAGCAAAAGCTTCGCTCTGGTCATGGGTTACGTAAACGGCAGTAAGACCTAAATTGGTCACCAACTGCTTGAGTTCACTGACCATATTCTCGCGCAATTCGCGGTCGAGATTGGAAAGCGGTTCGTCGAACAGTACGATTTTAGGTTCGGCAACAATCGCGCGGGCAATAGCGACACGTTGTTGCTGTCCGCCGGACATATCGCTGATGGAACGGTTTTCAAAGCCACCAAGACCGACACGCTCAAGCGCTACTTTCACGCGTTTTTCGCGATCACTGCGGTTGATGCCGCGCATTTCTAAGGGAAAAGAAATATTACCTTCCACACTCATATGCGGCCAGAGTGCATAATCTTGAAACACCATGCCGAGGTGGCGTTTTTCAGGTGGCAAAAACAGGCCGGACTTGGCATCGGCCACCATCGTGCCATTGATGCTGATATCGCCTTTGGTTGGTGTTAGCAAACCTGCCAGCAAACGCAGAAGTGTGGTTTTTCCACAACCGGAAGGCCCGAGGAGTGCTAGAGTTTGCCCTTTTGGCAGCATCAGGCTGATATTGTTTAAAATTGTGGTTTTGCCATAAGCGAGGCTGAGCCCGTTTACGCTCACTGCAATTTTTTCTTGTGCCGTTGGATCGTAAAGCATCAAACTACCATCATTCTTCGTTGTGAAGTCTGATAGGACAGTTTTGTAACGCTGCAATGACGAGTTTTTGACAGTTATATTACAATATGATTTTGCCGGATAATCCATGAAGATCATCCGGCTAAGATTATGTTTAAAACTTATTCAACACCAAGAAACTTGAATGGCTCGGACTCTTTGAAATTATCGTTGACCTTGCCGGCAAAGATATTGCTTTGGTTTACTCCCAGATCAAGCTTTTGCACTTTGCCGCTTTCTTTCGAGAAATCCAAGTTCTTCATATCAACCCAGAATGTATTCGGGGTGAGCGCTGATTCAAAGAAATAGAGCATGCGGCTATGATCGGCGACAGTTCTCCAGCGAGTGGAAGAAATATTCGGCTCGTCAGGTGTGCTGATGCCGTAAGGCACTGACACATTGCGGATGACACTGAAAACGCTGGCAGCAGCAATGTCTGGACTTTCATTTTTTGGCAGTGCATCGACATAGAAAGAAGCACGGGCAAAACGGTCCGCTGCTCGGTTAGTTCCTGGAAGCATAACGGTGCCGCCGATTTGTTCCCAATAGCTGTTCAGCGCCAGCTGCTGGTCAAATGTTGGCGAATTGGTCATCACATTGTATTTGTTGCTGTGATGGATAACTTGTTTGCCGTCGATATACTCGACGATGGCACTATCGCCTTTGGCATCTGAGATTGAAAGATGCAGCGTGGCTAGGCGTTCTTCGCCCGGTACGCCGTCAGTGACAATTGTGTACGGCTCTTTTTCCATTTCCTTAACGGCTTCTTCCACTGTTGCAAAATTGTCGAGCACATATTGCGCCCATGCAGCAATGGTTAGACCTGGTTTGGAGTCGTCCTGTTTCGGATATTCGGATTCAACCAGCCATAAAATATTGGCAACAAGACCCGCTTCATTCATGCCGTCGGTTGTTGAGATATCGTAAGCGGATGCAATGACGCTGCCATATTTGGATGTCCACTTTAATGAATTAGCACCGGTTTCACCATTGCGTTCCATACCACGTGGAAAAATCCATAGATTGGTTTCGGTATCGACCTTCCAGTCCATTGAGCGAGCGGTAATAACTTCGTTATTATTCCCTTCATAAACAAGTCGGGTACAGGCTTGTGATGCTAATGGTGCTGCAAATATGGAAAGTGCAACTGTACTCGTCATAAGGACAGAACGAATTGACGTATGATTAAGGAACATGTGGCTAACTCCGTTACTTGTATGGAAATACTTATGGAATTAAATTGGATATTCAACACAATTGAAGTATCAGCTTCTTTTATGATTAATATTCGTGCTGATTAATCGCTCTTTTTATATTTAAAATTTTATCTAAGGTAATTTTCATCAGAATTTTATAGAAGTTTAAGGAAAGATTTAAATAAAAACCAGCGCATTGAGCGCTGGCTTGTCCCAAGAGGGGCGTAACTACCTCATAAATTCATGAACTTCCGTTTGATATTATAATCCAACGGATCGATTAAACTGTTAAAAGCCTTTGAAAAGCACGTCCTGATTAAGCTCGGAAACGTTGGAACAGCCGAGATGGCCAAGCGTTGTCCAGAACTCTTTTTGTAAAATCTGCAAGACGCTGGTGGCACCTGCCTGACCATCGGCAGCAAGTCCAAGCGCCAGCACACGGCCAAGCGCCACAGCATTGGCACCAAGCGCAATAGCGCAAGCAATATCGCTGCCGCGACGAATGCCGGAATCAAAGATAATCGGCACTTGTTCGCCAACAGCTTTACGCACATGCGGTAAAGCATGGATGGCAGGCGGTGTGCGGTCAATAGTGCGGCCACCATAATTGGAAACATAAAGACCTATAGCGCCCGCATCTATTGAGGCTTTAGCATCGCGCACAGAAGCGACACCTTTGACAATGCAGGGAAGTTTTGAGCGTTGAATGACATGCTCGGCCTGTTTCCATGTCCAGCGTGGTTTGGTGAAGTTCAGCAATTCTTCCAGAGCAGCGGGATCAGATTTTCCTTTGCCGAAATTGGCTGCGGGGCCCTGACCACGGACTGAAAAACGATCCTCCATCATCCGTTCGCGCCATTGGCGGATTGGCGAATACGTTACGCAAATATAGCGATAACCGGCATCATTCGCACGCTCGATCATATCAAGAGCTGCTTCTTCATCACCGGCAAAAGTCATTTGGAAGATGGTGGCCACCGAGGATGCTTTGGCAACATCTTCCAGCGAATGGGAGGCTGCTACCGGTACCATCTGGCTGATGCCGATGTTTTGTGCTGCACGCCCCAGCGCCAAATGGCCATCGGGATGGAAAACGCTTTCACCACCGCCAAATGGGGCTACAAAGGCCGGAAAACTTAAATCAATATCGAGAACGCGTGTGCTGGTATCGGGATTGCTGACACCGGCAAAAAGCGGGGCTTCAAAACGGTAATCGTCAAAAGCGATGATATTTTCGCGCAAGGTAACTTCGTCACCTGTGCCGCATGACAAATAATTCCAGCACATTTCCGACAAACGCAACCGTGCATCGCGCTCTATGCCGCGCATGGTTGTGTATTTTTCACCAGCAACATTATAGCGGTCATCCATATGGGTTGGTTTGTGTGCCGGGTCTTTTATCATCGCCTTGCTCCTCCATTGCGATAAAAAATGGAAGGGGATACCCCTTCCATTCGGTCAGGCTCATTTTTTAGCGGCGATAACAACCACTTCAATAAGACGTTTTGGATCGCCAAGATCCGCACCGCCGATGGTGGCACGCGATGGCAAATCTTTACCATCCAGCCATTCCAGCCAGGCTTCGTTCATTTCTTCCTTACAGCTCATATCGCTCAGATAAATGCGGGCAGATAGAATGTGATGTTTGTCGGAGCCGCATTCTGCCAGAATGCTGTCGAGTTTTTCACAAGTTTGCTGTGTCTGTTCTTTCATGCCGACCGAAATGTCGGAGGCCGCATGACCGCCGACATAGATCACGCCATTATGTTCGACCGCGCCGTGCATAATGCGATGTTGGCGATGACGGGTAATCATGGAATTTCCTTTCAGATACATTAAAAATAGATTACGCTTATGGTTCAGACAGCGTAGCTTTCGAGGGGAACGGACGGTGTTTCGCCGGTAACAAGCTGCGAGAGCAATTTGCCGGCGAAAGGCCCGATTGTGAGGCCTGCCGCACCCAGACCATTGCCGATGGTCAGACCTTCAATTTCAGGTGCACGGCCTAACACCAGCTTCATTTCCTGCGGGGCAGGACGGAAGCCGATACGGGTTTCGATATGGGTTGCATTGGCAAGGCCGGGTGCCAATTGAAGACCAGCACTTAAGACTTCATGCTGACCGCCTGCGGTGATGCGGTAATCAAAACCGGAATTATCTTCGCGCGTTGCACCGATCACCACGCGTGAATCGTCAAAAGCCAACATATAATGACTGCTCATTGGTAAAAGCACCGGCCATTTGGCGGTAGCAACACCGGGCAGTCCAAGATGGATGATCTGGCCTTTTTGTGGTTGAACCGGATGCTTCATGCCTAATGGATCAAGGATTTGTGCGGCCCATGCACCACTGGTGACGATGATCTCATCAGCTTCAATTATGTCGCCATTGCTGCTCACACATTGGGCACGACCATCTTGGCAGCGCAGCGAGACATGATCATTTCTGAATGTGGCTCCCATGGCAACACTGGCACGTATCATGGCCGCAGCCAAGAGACGTGCATCAACGCGCGCGCCGCCGGAGATATAAATTGCCTCTAAATCTTCACGCAAAGGCGGGAATTTTTCACGTGCTTCTGCCGGAGTGAGACGACGAACCTCACCGGCTTCCGGTGCATTTTTCACGCGGCGCTCAATGCGCGCAGCCGCTTCCTCAAATTCTTTTTTGTCTTCAGCGACAACCAATGCACCGACTTTGCCATAGCCGAGATTAGTCTCGCCCAAGCTTTTCAGGTCATTGACCAGTGTTTCATAGTAACGGGCACCGGCGGCATACATATCGTACCATTCGCCGTCTTCCATTTTTGTCGCCCATGGGCAGACAATTCCCGCACCAGCCATCGTGGCTTTACCTTGATGGGCTTCGTCGATCAGTTCAACTTCAACACCTTTACGGGAGAGGTGATAGGCCGTGCTGGCACCTAAAATACCTGCACCGATGATCAGAACACGCATAGAGTTTCCCGACTTTTGTTTTAAAGAAAAATTGCATCCGGCGGCATCAAACCGCCGGACTATGTACGATTTTAAGCAATGCGTTTATTCAACGCTGACACCAGAAAGACGGCTGGTTCCGAAAATTTCAGGCACAAAGCCTTTGACGTTTTTCGCAACAGCAGTGATCGTATCCGCACCACCAAGAATGACAGCAGGAACCTCTTCGTGGAAGCGAGACTGTGCTTGCTTGTAGAGCTTCTCACGGGTTGCTTGATCGGTGATTTTACCGGCTTCATTCATCAGGCTGATAAAATCTGCATCACACCATGCGCCAATATTGGACGGGCTTGGTTTGCCGCTTGAGTCGCAGGTGAAATAATTGTTCGGAATCTGGCTTGGATCGGGAAAATCATAAATGCCGCCGAACATGCCGACTTGCGCCTCACCAGCACGCGAACGCTGGATATATTCAGCCCATTCATAGGTGATGATGTCAGCTTTGACGCCGATGGCAGCCCAATCTGCCTGAATCATTTCAGCTGCACGGCGACCATTCGGCATATAAGGACGAGAAACCGGCACCGCCCAAAGCTCGGTGGTCATGCCGTCTTTAAAGCCAGCCTCTTCCAACAGTTTTTTGGCTTTTTCCGGATTATATTCATGCGGTTTGATCGAACTGTCATGTCCCCATAAGGCTGACGGGATGAGCGAGCCGGTAACAGTACCCATGCCATTATAAACCACTTCGACCAATGGCTCCATATTGATCGCATGTGCCAAAGCTTCACGTACACGCTTGTCCTGAAATTTTTCTTGTTTCATATTGAAATTGATAAAACCGGTCGATGCGACAGGTGACTGAACCAGATTGAGGTTCGCACTGTTTTCGATCGTTTCTTTATCTGCGAGATTTGGATAAAGCGCGATAAGGCATTCTCCTGCCAGTGCACGTTGTAAACGTGTGGATGCATCCGGTGTTACAGCCATGACAACAGTATCGACTTTCGGTGTGCGGCTGTCATCTTTAATGATTGCGCCCCATGTTTCCTGAAATGGCAGGAAGCGCAGGATAGAACCGGTTTGATAGGCCTGCAAAGCAAAGGGGCCGGTGCCGATAGGCTGTGTGTCATAGGCATCCAATGTGCCCGCTTTTTGCATGGCGTCGCCATATTCTGCCGAGGTGATGGCGAGTGATTGGTGTGCCATGATGCCGATAAATGGCGAAAGCGGTTCTTTCAGTGTGAAACTGACGGTATAATCGTCAAGTTTATCCACGCTTTCCAATGCATCGGCCAGCTTGGTGTTGAAGGTGATATAATTGCCGCCATTGACTTTCGCGTAAGGATGTTTGTCATCCATCATGCGGTGAAAGGTGAAGATCACATCATCGGCGTTGAAATCACGGGTTGGAGTGAAATTGGCATTGGATTGCCATTTGACACCTTCGCGCAATTTAAATGTATAGGTGCGTGCATCTTCGGAAACGGTCCAGCTTTCAGCCAAACTCGGCTGAATTTCCGATGACCCTGTGACCACCGACACCAAACCATCATAAATTTGGCCCAGTGCAAACAGGGTGGTGCCATTGCTGCTCAATTCCGGATTGAATGTTTCCGGCGCGCCTTCAATGCACACGGATAATGTTGCGGCTTGCGCCGGTGCTGTAGCAATCAGTGCTAACAGGGCTAAACTGGCAACGGACTTCATGATGATTGGCTCCCTCCTGCACAGCCGGAAAATCCTCTAAAAATCCGGTGCTGCGACTTCATCTCCCCAGCCTGAAGGTTCAGGCTTACGGGATGATTATCAACGCCTCACTTACATGATTGTCAAATTCATATTTCTCCTGCCATTATAACCTAAGGTTATATAGAATCGTTTGAACGGTATTAAGAAATGAATATCAGGCAGTTGGAAGCATTTCATGCAACGATGGAAACCGGGTCGGTTACACGGGCAGGGGAAACTTTAGGGATTTCACAGCCGGCGGTAAGCAAATTACTGCGCAGCTTTGCTGATAATTGCGGCTTTCAGTTGTTTATACGCAGTGGTGGCCGTTTGGTGCCAACATTGGAAGCGCGTATGCTGGCGTCTGAAGTAGAGAGAATGTTTTCCGGCACAAAACGCATTGCCCGTATTGCAAGTGCGGTGCGCAATCGCGAATGGGGCGAGGTGAGTCTGGCTGCACCTGCGGCGCTCGCCACACGCTATTTGGCACAGACTTTAGCACCCCTTTTTGTTGAGCAACCCGATTTACATTTAACGCTTCAGAGTCATAAAAGCCCGCGTATTCTTGAATTGGTTGCATCGCAGCAGGTCGATATAGGTCTTAGTGTTTTGCCTTATGAACACGCCAGTGTGAATGCGGAAATATTGATGCGGTTCGAAATGGTGTGTGTGTTGCCGCCTGATCATCCGCTTGCCAAGCAAGATGTGGTGAGCATCAGCGATCTGGGCGATGATCCGTTTATTTCGTTGCCGCGCGATGATTGCTCCTTGATGACGATTGATCGCGCTTTCCAGATTAAAGGCGTGCAAAAGCGCAATCGCATTGAAGTGCCTTTGTCGGAAACAGCCTGCAGTTTTGTAGCTAACGGCGTTGGAATCTCCATTGTGCCAGCTTTTGCAGGGCTCGATTATAAAGACACTCAACTGGTGCGACGGCCAATTTCACCTGAAACGCTGATTGATGTCTGGTTACTGACACCTAACACACAGCCTTTGTCATTGGCCGCAGAAAAAATGGTGGAGTTTTTGCGCCAAGCGGTAAAGCCATTTGATAAAAGGTAATTTAGTCGGCCAGCCTGATCTTACGGTATAATTTATTTGACGCGCTGATTGGTCAGGAGATTAGCATGGAGAATGACGATTCAGCTGAAATGGAATCGCTTTGCTTCGCTAACGATATTTAAGACAATATATAATTACGGATGGATGTGGAGGAAGGCATAAGTTCGATATGTATATAATGTATAGCAGAGAGGATTGGTAATTCATTTATTTTAGATGATTCTTATAAAAACAAGCGTTGTTTGCATAATATAGGTGATGACGGCCTGTTGATAAGGCATGAAAACAGACTTTTTTGCAGGATTTTTATGAAAAACGATCTTTTTTAAGAGCGGTGCTTGACTCTTTGGCGGGAATGACATTAGTAAGCCTTCTCTACGACAGATTTGTGAAATTCACTAAATGTAGCAGAGAATTAAGAAAATCAATTATTTGCTAAGTAAATGATTTTCTTGCAAGTTTTCGCTTGACAGTGATGACTTGAGGGGTTAGAAGCCCCAGAC
>NZ_JBJDRZ020000047.1:0-10535 GCF_044987585.2 Paenochrobactrum sp. BZR 201-1
GGCCATAAACAGTGCGACATAGACCAACTTTTACCATGGAACTATCCAAACAAGGTGTGATCGAAACATCGCTTACAGCTGATTGATGACAGGGCAATTTATTCGGCCACTCCTGAAATACATGGAATCGTCAGTTTTTGGACGTATTTTGTGAAAAACTACGATTATTACTGTTTAGGTGAACCAGTAACGATTGCTGTATGTGGTAGCGGGCGGCCTCAGCGGCCTCTTGAGGGCTTCGATTTTGAATCGCGTTAAAAATTGCCCGATGCTCTGATGCAAGTTGTTCGGGCCTGTCCTCTGGAATATATCGTGCACCGCGCAGCATGACCATGGAATCAGATATAGCGCGAATTGCTTTCATGAAATATCGGTTGTGCGTTGCTTCATAGATGGCATTGTGAAACTCCCAGTTGACCTGGTTGAGACGGTGCCGATCGTGCAATAATTCTTCCGATCTTTTTAAAATATTGTCGATCTGCAAAATTTCTATATCCGAAGCATGCTGAGCTGCAAAGCGGGCAGCTATAGCCTCCATTTCCTGACGCAACATATATAATTCAACAACTTCCTGATGTGCCAGTTCAGCTACAACTGCACCCTTTCTGGGGGTTAGCACGACAGTTCCGTCGTTATGTAAGCGTCTAAGCGCCTCACGTACTGGTGTTCTGCTAACGCCTAATTCTGTTGCCACAACTGTTTCGCGGATGTGTTCGCCGGGAGTATAGCGCCCCTCACGAATGTTTTTTACCAACTCGTCGTAGATGTGCGAGCCTAACTGGGAAATCTCTGTTTCCACGGTTGAAGCAGCTGAGTTGTTCAGGGCGCTTTTCTTCAAGTTGATGTCCTTTCAAGCGTCTACTGGCAAATCGGTTAAGTGCTTTGAGCATATACATAATTTTTATTTGAATCTAGATGTTCCTAATTGTACTTGTTTAAGTACATAAAATACAATATGTCTTTTTAAGAACACGATTCTGTACAAAATCTCGGAGGAATGTCGGGTGGAGATTGAAAATCAGCGCATTATAGATGCGGAACTCAGTGCGCTTGAACTGTCTGAGCCGGGCAAAAATCATTTCTTTGGATATTATAACAAGCAGATATGGGATATGACGGGGTCACGCGTGCTTGCGCTGCAATGTGATTTTCCCAACAAAGATTTGCTGCCGTCCGATGTGGCAGCAGTCGGATATTTTGACCTTGCCAATGGCAACAAGTTTCAGAAGTTAAGTGAAACCACCAGTTGGAACTGGCAGATGGGGGCGCAGCTGCAATGGCTGGAAGCCACGCAGTGTCGTGAAATTATTTTTAATATCCGGCGCCCGCTTAATGATGCTGACCTTTATCCCGGGTTTGGTAGCCGCGTCGTTAATGTGGAAACCGGAGAAACGCGCGAATATAACGTGCCTGTTTATGTGGTTGCACCCAGCTCGGAATGGGCTGTTTGTGTAGATTACCGTCGTTATAATGCTACGCACCCGACCATTGGTTATGTTGATGAGCTGGCACCTGTCGAACTACCATTGGCACCATCAGACGATGGTATGCATATTTTGGATATGGTGAGTGGCGAAACCAAGCTTATCCTTTCGCTTGCTGATTTGAAAGCCAATCAACCTGTCGCATCCATGGATGGTGCAATTCATTGGATTAGTCATCCCGAGATCGCGCAAGATTCAAGGCGTATTTTGTTTCTCCATCGCTGGACGAAACGCATTGAAGACGAATTTTGCTGGTTACACCGTCTTTACTCGATCAATCCTGATGGCACGGATTTATACCTGCTTGAGTGTTCCGATCACCCAATTCCGCAATTGGACGATGCCTATGATGCCGATGCCAATAGTGTTTTTGATTATGAAAAATCTGAATACCAGATTTCTCATCCAACTTGGGTGAACCCGAAAGAAATCATGGCTTGGGGTCCGCATAAGGGTGAAATTCATTATAATCTTTATACGGATCGCTCGGATAAGGTTGAATTCATTGGCACGCAGGTGCTGACCGAAAATGGTCACATGACCTATTCACCCAATGGTCGTTTCATTCTATCCGATACTTATCCCGATGATACAACGAGCATTCGTACTCTTTTTATCTACGATACCCATACAGGCGCTCGTTATGATATTGGACGGTTCTGGACTGACACTAACCTTGGCAAAGTAAACCGTTGTGATCTGCATCCGCGGTGGCGCAGAGACGGACGGGCTGTGTGTATAGATTCAATCCACACAGAAGCACGCAATCTGTATCTGATTGAAGTCGGTGACATGCTTGACCAGATTCAAGCCGAAGGTGACAAGGCTTAATCATGGTCAGCTATCAACAGGCGTATGATGCACGCAAAATTCTGAAATTAGGCAATTTGTCTGATTTTCCGGCCTCAGGATTTGCTGCTTTGCGTTGGCAACCGGATAATCGCCGTCCAGAATTTTGGTGCGACGGTTGGCACGAGCTGGCGGTTATCAATGGCATTGATGTTGACTTGCTGGTCAATAAAGCTGCTGAAATGGCGGGGCGTGATTGGCAAAGATTGCTGATTTGTGATCTCGCTGGCGTGCTCTCACAAAATGCCGTACCTGTTGAGAATTGGGATATTGTATCATCTGAAGATGCCAAGTTTAGCTTGACGCCAACTACAGCTAATCTGCTCTCCTCCATCTGGTTTTTCCTACAATATGGCGAATGTCCGCCATTAAATGCAGAGCCGGATATGCAAGAATCATTGAAAGCGCTGGAAGAGATTCATCTGGATGGTTCAGCCCAAGCGCCTAAAGTGCTGAGTGCTGAACAGATGGAAAGCGATCTGCTGCTGCTTGACCGTCTTATAAAATCTGAATTCTCTTATTGGTGGATTTCCACATCGGAATATAGCGTGCGCCACGGGCAAATGCTGGCTGAAATCCGCCAGTCCGGCGCGAATAAATCGCGGATCCAGCATGTGGAAGCCATGCGGGATTTGATGGTGTTGTTGGGTGATGCCCATACACGTGTCAATTCTGCTGATAGCGCATTAATCAATAGCGGCATTGCCCCATTGCAATTTGATTGGATCAAGCAAAAGCTCGTTGCTGTGAGCTTGGATCGCCGCTCACTTATTGAGCCGGAATATCCCTTTGTCACAGCTATTGCTGGTGTGCCGATAAAAGAATGGAAACGCGTGGCTGGTGGCGGAGTGCCGCGCGGTACGAGTTCCATGCGCCGCACATGGATGGCGCGTGAAATTCGTCGTATTGGTGCTTTGGCCGAAAAACTCAATGTAGTTTTGTCGGATGATATGTCCGTTACGGTGACGCTCACCAATGAAAGCGGTAGTGCGACCAAGAATGTCATATTAACATTGCTTGATCATGATCCAAAGCCTGAGATTGAGCCGGTTCAGGGTGGCATTATCGCTGGTAATATTGGTTATATCGCACTGCCTGCAGGCATGGTTGGCGAACCGGAAGCGATTGCTGCCGCACATACTTTGATGCGTAGTTTCGAGGCTACAGATGGCATCATAATTGATATTCGCGATAATGGTGGCGGCTCAAGGCATCTGTTGCAGGCCATTATCGGCTATTTAGTGCCTAAGAATAAAGCCTATGTGACGTCTTGGGCACGGATCAGACGGATGCCTGGCGGTGATCCGGAAGCTGGCCGCCATATTATGCAAAAGCGTTTGATGCGCCCATCGAACAGTACCGAATGGAGCGGGGAGGCGCAAACCGCAGCTGCAGATTTTATGGCGCAGTTCGTACCTGAATGGCCGGCGGCAGAAAATGAAAATTTTGGCCCCGTAAATCTTTTGATGGCTGAACGTTTACCGGAACATGGTGACTTGCATTTGGCACAGCCTGTCGCGCAATTAATTAATTTACGCAATTACAGCGCCTCCGACATTTTTGCATCTTCGATAGCAGCGTTGCCACAGGTTCGAAGCTTTGGAACACCGACGGCAGGTGGCAGTGGTTTTGTCCGCCGCACGATTTTGCCGGCAAGTGGCACTGAAATTCAGATTTCGACGATGGCTTCAGGCATGATCAACGGTGATCTTTATGAGCGCCGCGGTGTTTGCCCTGAAGAAATAATCGAACCGTCTCTCGCACAATGGAGAGATGGAAGCGATGCTGATCCGGTTTTGCAAAGAGCCGTCAGCTATTTAAAGAGTATGAAATAACAATTAACGCTTAGCCTTTTCAAGGAGGGGGAAACATGAAAAAGACACTCGCTTTAGCCCTGTTAATGAGTAGTACAGTTTTTTCTGCGACGGGAGCTGCTTCTGCAGCTGAGCCAGGCTGGATTTCTATTTCCGCTTGCGTTCCTGCGGCTCCACTCATTCCAACTAATACGAATGAAAGATGCGGCTCCGACGTTTTACAGCCAATCCTTGCCGGTCTGGTCAGTGTTGATCCCAAAACCGGAAAGGTTTTGATGGATATTGCAACTTCGATTGAAACAGATGACAACATCAACTGGACAGTCACAGTTGCAAAAGATCGTGTTTTTCATGATGGTACACCAGTAACAGCCAAAAGCTTTGTTGATGCTTGGAATTGGGCAGCTTATGCGCCTAACGGCCAGACCAACAACAACTGGTTCACTGATATTGAGGGCTATGAGGCACTCAGCCCTAGTAAAGTTGATGGTGTAACACCGGAGCCGACCTCCACTGAAATGACGGGTCTGAAGCTCATTGACGATAATAGTTTCAGCATCAAGCTGAAGGCACCATTGCCGTCATTTATTTCCAAGCTGACCTATAAAGCATTTTTCCCGATGCCTGAGGCTTTTTTTGCTGATACAATGGCTTATGCGAAAAAGCCGATTGGTGCCGGTCCTTTCATGTTTGAATCCGGCAGTGCAGATAGTGGTTTCCGACTGGCTGCTTTCGAAGGTTATACCGGTCCGTTCAAGCCATCACTCAAGGGTATTGAACAGCGCATTTATACCAATGGTGAAGCTGCCTATAATGACTTGGTTGCCGGCAATCTTGATATGATGCGCGATGTGCCTGTTTCCAAGCTTGTTGGTGAGCAATGGAAGCGCGATCTTGAAGACAGAACATTGCTGTTTCCGACAGGGGCAACAATGGCGCTCGGTATGCCTTACACGGATGCAAACAAGCAGCTCTTGAGCCCGGAATTGCGACAAGCGCTTTCTATGGCAATTGATCGTGAAGCGATAATTGAAATCATTATGAATGGCACCGCAGTCGCTGCAACTGGTTGGGTTCCACCGGCAGCTGATGGCTATGTAGCAAATGGTTGTGGTGACACTTGCAAATTCAACCCGGAAAAAGCCAAAGAGCTTTACGATGCGGCCGGTGGCTATGAAGGTGATATCAAGCTCTATTACTCGGCTGAAAGCAACTTGAAGCCTATGATGGAAGCAGTTTGCAACTCAATCCAGAATACATTGGATGTTACCTGCCTGCCACAGTCTTTATCAGATAATTCCACTTTCTCCTCACTCACCCGTTCGGGTAAGATTGACGGCGTTTATCCTGCAAACTGGTCTTTGGATTATCCTGCAATTGATAACGCATTGATCCCTGTTTACTCGATCAACGGTACATCAAACCGTGGACAATATGCTAATGACGCTTTCGAAAAGCTGATTGAAGAAGCCAGCTACAAGAAGCAGGAAGAAGCATTTGAAATCTATCAGCAGGCTGAAAAGCTTTTGGCTGTAGATCTGCCGCGTGTTCCGCTTTGGCATCCGAAAGTGGCGGTTGGTTATTCGCCGCGCGTTGGTGAAATTGTTCTCTTCTCCAATGGTCGTCCGGATTACACACGGATTTCGCTTAAATAACCGATAAACACAATGTGTCACAAGGGATGAATCGTTATGTCCGGTTACATTCTACGCCGTTTGTTACAGTTCATCCCTGTTGCACTGGGGACAACATTTATCGTATTTTTTCTGGCTTGGGGAATGCCTGGCGATCCTTTAGCCGGAAAATGCGGTGATGCAGAGTGTTCCGAAGCTTTTATTGCGCAGGCGACTGCGCAATATCACTTGGATGAACCACTGCCGGTTCGTTACGTTTATTATATGATGGATGTGTTCAAGGGAGATCTTGGACGTTCATTTACTGGTCGGGATGTCGCCGAGCAGATTGCCGGTGTATTTCCGGCGACCATTCGTCTTGCTTTGATGGCAGTGGTCATTGAAGCGTTGATCGGCGTTGCTCTGGGAATGCTGTCAGCTTTGAAACCAGGCAAATTTTTTGACACGGCAAACTTGCTTGCAGGTCTTGTCATAATCGCCTTTCCAACCTTTGTAATTGCGAATTTGGCGCAGTTGATTTTAGGTGTCCGCCTTGGCTGGTTTCCGGTGACGGTCAATGATCCAAGCAGCTTCAGCCAGATGTTGTTACCTGCTTTTGTGCTTGCCATTTCTCATCAGGTTGTGCTGACGCGTTTGACCCGTACGACTGTTATCGACAGTTTGCAGAGTGATTATGTACGTACAGCCCGTACGAAAGGCCTGAAAGATAGCCGTATCATGCTCGTGCATGTGCTGCGCAACAGCTTGATACCTGTTGTGACTTATATTGGTAAAGATATTGGTGGCTTGCTGGCTGGTGCAATTGTTGTTGAAGGTGTCTTCAATATTCAAGGTGTAGGCGGCCTTATCGTTCGCTCAATCCGACTTCATGATGGCGTTACAATTGTCGGCGCGGTGACGATCATCGTTCTCATTTATCTCTTCGTTAATCTGCTGGTCGATTTGACCTATGCTTTGCTGGACCCACGGATTCGCTATGAATAAAACACCTTCAGCAGCAGCTATTCCAACTGAAACACTACCGAGCGGTCAATCACTGAGCCGTATGGCTTTCCAAGAATTGAGCCGGCGTCCGCTCGTCTGGATAATGCTGGTAATCTTGGTTGTTCTGGCCTTGATGGCAATTTTTCCCGAATGGTTTACTTCGGCTGACCCGCGTAAATGCCAACTGTTGAGTGCGCGGCGCGCGCCATCAGGAAGAGCATGGTTTGGTAATGATATCCAGGGCTGTGATATTTATGCACGTACCATTTATGGCACTCGTGCCTCACTGGTTGTTGCTATATTAGCAGCACTTGGTTCGACATTGATCGGCGGTATTGTGGGGTTGATAGCAGGTTTTAAGGGGGGGGCTATTGATGCTATTTTATCCCGTATTACGGATATTGTCATGGGGCTGCCGACCTTGCTGGGTGCTATCGTTATCTTGTCTGTTTTGGGCAATAACGGCGGCAATGGCATGCTCCGTCTGGCATTGGTATTGTCAATGCTTGGCTGGGCAACGGAAGCGCGTTTGATGCGTGCCAGTGTTTTGCAGGTTAAAGAAGCTGAATATATTCGTGCTGCCCGTGTGGCAGGGGCTTCTGAGATGTGGATTGCCTTACGTCATATTGTTCCCAATGCAATTACACCACTTTTGGTTATGGCGACCTTATCGCTCGGCGGCTATGTGGGAACAGAGGCGACCTTGTCCTATTTAGGTTTGGGTTTGCAGCCCCCGATCATTTCTTGGGGAACAGCTATTAGCGATGCGCAACCATATACTGGTGCTGCCCCCCATATGCTGATCTTCCCATCATTATTTTTGGTGGTGACCGTTTTAGTTTTCGTTCTCTTGGGCGAAGCTGTGCGGCGTGCCTTTGACCCCCGTTCCCGTTGAGGTTTCATCATGAATTCATCAGATAAACCACTGGTCTCGGTCAAGAATCTTTCCGTTAGCATTGGCGAAATTCCAATTCTGGATGGTGTCGACATCGACATTTATCAAGGGGAGATTTTGGCCGTGATGGGGGAATCCGGAGCAGGTAAAAGCATGGTGGCAATGTCCATTATGGGTATACTACCACCTTTGGGCAGGATTACTGGTGGCGAGATATTCTTCCGTGACCAAAATCTGCTCGGGATTGATAAAAATTCTCGCCGTGAATTGCGCGGAACCAGCATGGCCATGGTGCATCAAGATGCACCAACAGCTCTTAATCCGGTTTATACGGTCGGTTATCAAATTGCAGAAATGTTCCGCGCCCGTCTTGGTATGGGCCGCAAGGCCGCGCAGGAAAAAACTGTCGAGCTTATTAAGAAAGTCGGCCTGCCCAATCCGGAAGAACGCGCAAATTATTATCCCCATCAGTTATCCGGTGGGATGCGTCAGCGCATCATGATTGCTATGGCGATTGCGTTGCAACCAGACTTTTTGATAGCGGATGAGCCAACGACAGCCCTCGATGTGACCGTCCAGGCGCAAATTCTGGATCTTTTGGCAGAGTTGCAACGAGAAAATCAGATGGGCGTAATGCTTGTTACCCATGATTTTGGTGTTGTGGCTGAAATTGCTAATCGGGTGGCTATTTTATATGCAGGCCGCGTGATTGAAACGGGCAAGCCGGAAGAAATATTTACGCGCGCCGCACATCCTTATGCCTTGGCTTTAGCTGCTTGTGTACCTGATCTTGATTTGGAAGAACAATCGCTACCATCTATTAGCGGTCGTCCCGCCAGCTTGATGGATAGTGTGACCGGTTGCGCCTTCGCACCACGTTGTCCATTCGCACAAGATATTTGCTTCAGCGAACGGCCTTTACTTAAAGTGGTCGCTCAGGGGCGCCAGGCTGCTTGTCATTTTTCAGAAAAACTTATGGCTTCTGATAATGCTGCCAGTTCCTTTATCTGAGGATATATTAGATGTCTCAAAATGAAACTATTTCAGAGAAACCCATTCAGCCACTTCTAGATGTACGGGACTTGGTTTGCCACTTTCCTGTCCGCTCTGGCCTTTTGCGCCGGCAAACTGGCGCTGTTCAGGCCGTTGATCACATTTCTTTTTCTGTCGCTAAAGGTGAGGGGTTAGGAATTGTAGGCGAATCCGGATGCGGAAAATCCACGCTGATCAACACAATCTTGAAATTGGTTCCTGTCAATAGTGGCGAAATTATTTATGAGGGCCGAGACGTTCTCTCGATGTCGGGTAAGGAGTTGCGCAATTGGCGGCGTGAAGTGCAAATGGTTTTTCAAAATCCGTTTGCTTCCTTAGATCCACGTATGACAATCGGACAGATTGTCGAAGAGCCATTAATTGTCAGCAAGTCGGGCTTGAACCGTGCGGAACGGCACAAGCGTGTTGTGGAAACAATGGAAATGGTTGGCGCTGACTCACGTCAGGTTGATCGATATCCGCACCAGTTGTCCGGCGGCCAACGCCAACGTGTGGGCATTGCACGGGCATTAGTACTCAAACCTAAATTATTGGTGCTTGATGAACCTGTTTCCGCCTTGGATGTGTCCGTTCAGGCGCAAGTTTTAAATTTACTTGAGCGATTGCGGCATGAATTGGGATTGACGACCATTTTCATTGGCCATGATTTATCGGTGGTAAGCTATGTCAGTGATAGAATTGCGGTTATGTATTTAGGCCGTATCGTTGAAATCGGCACGCGTGAAGAAGTATTTAAAAGCCCGAAGCATCCTTACACACAAGCTTTATTATCAGCGGTTCCAAGTGTGAAAAAAACAAAAGGGCAACAAAGAGTTCGGCTAAAAGGTGATCCGCCCAATCCAGCCAATCCACCAAGCGGCTGCCGGTTTCATACGCGCTGTTCTTACGCAACGGAATTGTGCTCAAAATCGGAGCCGGCGTTGCCTGTCGATACAGAACACTCGGCAGCATGCTACTTTCCAAGATAGATTGTCCTGAGTATAAAAATAGATTTAAAAAATTATAATTCACTGTGAAATGCTCCTTGGACACACCTTGGGAGCATTATTCGTATCAAAAATTTTTGACTTTCGAACGCATCCGGATAGTTGAACCGCCGTATGTTTACCGGCGTTTAATTTGTTTGACGATTATTCAGCTCTGTCACATATTTCATATTCTGATAAAAATCTGTTCAGCTTCTGCAGGTGTTATATTTCCGATTAGCTCCAGCAAACGTTGATCATTGTACCAATGGATCCAGTTGAGCGTTTCTCATTCAGTTACGGCATTGTCATAAGCGTCGCCAATGCTACGGACCAAAGATCAAATCTGGGCCGCAGCTAGCCACTCGGTCTATTTTATAGAAAGATATTTATATCCGCGGACAGAGTGGTAGGTCAAATCCTTATTCATAGCGGCTTTACGCTTTGAGATGGCTTGCTCAAACGCATCAAGCTGGAGTTGCTTAGTAAAATGTGATCGCTTTGTCATGTAAGTTTCCTTTCAACTCAAAAACACTCCACTTTTACTAAGCAAGCCCAGTTTCATAAATGAGCCTAAAGCCGGCATGTCTGGTTGAGCTATCAGGTGTATTCCCCATTCTGGAAGCTATGCGGTAGCGGTGGCAATAGCTCGCATGGCAGAGATAAGATCCGCCTTTTAGTAAAATTCGTTTTTCAGCTTGTTGGTTTTGTAGTCTGGATTTTTTGGACAAGGAGCGAATTTTATACGTGTCTATACTCCACTCCCAGCAATTGCCGGACATCTGGACTTGATGTGGTGGACGGCCTCCTGATCCGCTTTTGTGCGATAGTGTGGTTGTTTTTAAAAGCCACCAAGG
>NZ_JBJDRZ020000048.1:0-8424 GCF_044987585.2 Paenochrobactrum sp. BZR 201-1
CCTTGGTGGCTTTTAAAAACAACCACACTATCGCACAAAAGCGGATCAGGAGGCCGTCCACCACATCAAGTCCAATGTTCAAGTTATATAACAGGTGCAGTTATTCCGGTCATAGGCGGTTACTAATTTGATAAATATAAAACGAATTTAGACCAAGTTATTGTTTCAAAATAATGCCTGTCAATTATTTAAACTAACAGGCCTTATTTTAATAAGTCCAATGATACCTTTAGAAAATATAAGTGTCCGTGTTTAGTTAGTTCGAGCGCCGGCGGTAATAAAACTTCGAACCTCTTCCTTGATGCGGTCTGATATGAATCGGTCTTTATGAGCATCAGTTGGAACTGGTATTTCAGCCATTAATCTTGCCGGAGCACCAAAAACTAGTATACGGTTTGCAAGAAAAATTGCTTCATCAATACTATGCGTAACAATCAGAAACGTTGTAGATTGTTCATGGGCAAGGGTCTTGAAATCCTGTCGCAACCTTGATGCAGTCACGTCATCTAGCGCGCTGAACGCCTCGTCGAGAAGAACCAGCTCAGGATTGGCAGCAAATGCACGGGCAATATTAACGCGTTGTCGCATCCCCCCCGACAATTCGCTCGGAAGAGCATTTTTGAACTGACTTAGCCCGACTGCATCCAGCCATTTAGCTGCTATATCTCGCCGTTTCTGTTGTTCCACTCCCTGTATCCGTAGTGCCAATGCCGCATTATCCGTGGCAGAAAGCCAAGGCAGAAGACGGTCTTCTTGGAAAATTCGGGCAATATGCCCTTTCTTTTTACGAACAAAATTTTCAACTCTTTGTCCGTCAATTCGTATCTGGCCGCTATCAAGATTTTTCAAGCCGAGAAGGCAATCAAGCAACACGGATTTACCCGCACCTGTCGGTCCAACAATCGCCACATACTCTCCAGATTGAACTGAAAAACTCAGATCAGCAATAGCGGAGAATTCTCCGCCATTAGTCTGGCGGAAACTCTTTCTTGCATTTTCAATAACGAGTTTAGGCATGCTTTCATAAGGTGAAGCAGACATTCCATTCCCCATTTTAGTTAATTCCCCGATTATCGTCACGCCAACGCAGAGCAATACGCTCAAGAAATTCAATCGCGTACGTCATAACCAGTGCCATCATTACAAGGAATAACGTCCAAGCCAGAACAGCAGACATGTCAAAAACATTCTTAGCCAAATCCAGCTCTTTACCGATACCAAAAGAGGCTCCTACCAGTTCAGCAACAATAACTGTACGCACAGCATTACCTACATTCAGCTTGGCCGCAGTGAAGGCAGATGCTTTTACATAAGGCCATAACAACAGACGTACGTGTTGAACTGGGTCTGCGCCAAAGGCGAGCACCATGTCGGTCAGCTTCCGGTCTACTGCACGCACCCCGTCATATACGCAGTAAATTGTGACTGGTGTGCACAACATAATCAGTACGAAACCGATGCGTAACTCAGTCGTCGAAAACCAGATGATTACAATAATGACCCAGTTTAAAGCTGGTATCCCCATTATAAATTTTACGAGAGGGCGTAAAAACTCATCGATTCTACGCGACAATCCCATGGCTAGGCCAATGGGAATACCAATTAACAAGGATGCAGAGACCGCGAGGATAAGCCTTGTCCATGTGATCAAGCCTTGTGAAAGCAGATCCCAATTAGTCAGAATATTCCAGAAACTTAAAGCGACGCTTTGTAAACCCGGAAAGAGATAAGGTTTTGAAAACTGGGCTGCAATTTGCCAAATCACAGCTATTACAAGAAAAGGCAGTACCTGCCGCCAAATACTTTGAAGCCACATATATCGTCTAGATGACGACATTTTGGATATTCCTGGCATGGTTTCGATTGCAAGCGCTCTAGAAGCGACATTTTTGTTTGAATTACTCATTCGTCGCCCCCCAATCATAATAAATGCCTTCATCAGGCAATTCAGTCAGAAAATTTACATCCTTAAAGCCGCGAAAAAGTGCATTTATATTATCTTTTTGTTCAATCGCTGGCTCGATCTTGAACTGCGTAATCCCGAATTTACGGCTCAAAGCAAGTGCTTCTAATGGTACCCGTGTAAATTCGGAAATGATCGCATCAGCCTCATCCGGTTTCTGATTGTAAAAACTTGCAGCCTCCTGCCACATTTTTAATGTTGAGGCTGCCCGCTTAGGGTTCCCATCAATCCATTCCTTCTGAGCATATGCTCCTAAATACCAGACAGGCGCATCCGAATTGATCGAAAGGGCTTGCCGGATACCGGCATTCATATCACCAACCATATGGAAATCATGTGTCAGCATTTCAGACAAAGCCGGATCAAACAGCAGCCCTGCATCGACCTTATCAGCCAGTAACTGCGTACGGACTGATGAAGGTGGCGAGTTGATGAGATTCAAATTGCGGCGAGGATCAAGGCCATTCTGCTTTAAAAAGAGCTCCGCCATACCATAAAAGCCGGAACTCGTCGTAGCAGCGATTGTTTTACCCTCAAGATCATGCGGGGTGCGTATTGCCGGATCCTTACTGATGAAAGCATGGTTAGCAGTCGAAATCGTAAATAGCAGTTGGAGTGGCACACCACGTACATAAAAATTCGCACAGTTATAGATGGCTCCGAAAATATGGCTCGTACGTGAGGAAGCCAGATCAGAGTATAAAACAGAAGGGTCGCTGTACAGATTTACATCGAAATCCAAGCCATTTTGTTTATCGAGTTCCAGCTTCTGGATAATAGGAATGAGAAATGATCCATTAGATGGTGGTGCAAGCCCCCCAGCGCCAGAACGGTTTACCTGTGCCCACGCCGCCTCATGTCCAAGCATTCCTGTTGTGGCAGCCGCTCCGAGGCCAATGGTCTGGAGCATTCTTCTGCGTGTTAGAATTAAGTTTTTCATTGTAATTCCTCCCTTTTGTTCAAAATTCTATCTGTTTACGAATTTTCATCCGTTATTTTATTATTGATAAAATTTTGAATAATTAATTATTGCTCTATAATCATCAGACGAATATTAGCCACCTAGATTATTCGGCTGCCTCTGCAAGTAAGGCATCAGCACGGTCCAACGAATCCAACATTGCTATGCGTCGCAGAAGTTTTCGTCCCAATTCAGGATTATTCGCTGCTGATCTGATCTCATTACGGAATCTAGACCGGTCAGCCTCATCTTTCGCTTCAAGGTTTCTTTTATTACGAATAGTATCTCCTTGAATTGCTTCAAGAGTTACTGTTCTGCGCTGATGATCATAGTCAGAAAGAATGGACGATTTAGCAGTTTTGTTGATTACAGGTCCCAGCTTGCTGGTAAGACAAATCGCATCATGAATACCACCATTCATCCCCATACCACCAAGCGGATTGTTAATATGCGCAGCATCGCCAACCAAAAACGTGCGCCCTTTCTTAAACTCTGCCGCAACACGCTGATGTACCCGATACAAAGTTTTATGCATAATCGGGCAGTCCATATGATCTGGCACAACCCGTCTTAACGAAGCGGTTACATAAGCATCGGACGTTGCTTCCTCATCACTCATTTCCGTAGGAACCGGCATCATTACTCTCCAAGCGCCCAAGATACGTAGAAGAAAATACCATCTCTCCGAGTCTGCCACATAAGTCACAGACGATAAGCCAGGACGCAACATTTCGAAGTCAACCGGGGTTGTCATAACCAGAAACCGCTCTGGCCAAGTAAAGCCTTCAAATTCTATATTCTGGTCACGTCGGATAATACTGTTTGCCCCGTCAGCACCAATCAGCCAAGAGCAATCCAACTCTTGATCGAGACCATGTTGACGCACGATAATGCGTACACTGTCTTCATCTTGAGAAACAGAAATTACTTCACTATCAAAAGAGATGGAAAAAAGCGGATTACTTTGCAAGACATCCAGAATAATGCGTGTCAGCTTGAATTGTTCTGCTTGAAGCCGGAAAGGATGACGGGTCAGGTCGGATATGTCCCCGAAATTAAATGTTCCAAGAACACCATCTTCAGATGAACAATATTGAACAGTCGGCGCTTTCAAACCTTGTTTAATCAGTGCATCAGCAAAACCCAGATCCTCAAGAATATCCAAAGTCGGTGGGTGAAACGTGGATGCGCGGGATTCAGTGCTCAGATCGCTGAGTTTTTCTAGTACAAGAACCGGAATTCCCTGACGAACAAGATCTGCTGCAGCAATCATACCTACCGGTCCTGCCCCAGCAATGATTACTGGATGGGGTTCTTTTTTCATATTTCCCTCGATATCCTTATATTATGCAATGAATAAGAAGTTTTCAGGCGCGCACCGGCATGACCTGAACATCATAGCTGCTGGCGATCGTGCGTTTTAAAACCGGATCATACAGCTGATATTCAAAGCGCGATGCTGGACGTATGGAGCCAATAACAGGAAGTGTGCCGCCAAGAAGAACCGTACCATCCTCAATGGTCTCATAACCCGACATTTTTGAAAGCAGCTCATCTGGATGCAAAAGGTTTTTAATACCTCCCTCCTGATATGTGACCGCTTCTCCGTTCTCTGTAATGCGCGAGCTCAAAAGCAGACGATCCCAATGGGGCAGAACTTCAGCCAGCGGCCAAAGTTTTGATGCGCAAGGCTTGTCACACATTTGTTTGGATAAAGTGACATCAATTGCTTCTGCTTTGCGATCAGTATGATCGGAAGCTGCGCCGACATAAGTTTTACCTGAGTGCCTGATCAGGAAATATTCGACTTCACCACTACTATCCGGTCCAGAATTTTCCAAAACATGGCACGGAGATAGCCGCGATGCAGACACGCGATAAAAGAGCGGAGTGCTAGTGGGTCTTTTAATACCCAAAGCTTCCAATTCAACAATATGATGCTCAATTGCTGCCTGATTACGTCCGGCCCAACCGGCAATAATCAACTTGCGTACCGGAATATCAACATTTTCAGAGCCTTCATGACTCTCGATTTCAAATTTCATTGTATTTCTCCGAAATGCGCTACATTACGTAGTGCGCACACATGTTTGATACGCCTTGAGCAATTTCAAAAAGCCGGCGATCTGCATTGCGATGGCCCATTAACATCAGTCCTACAGGGGCTTTTTCACTGGAATGAATGGGAACTGAAATAGCGCCGCTCCCGAACATATTGGCCGGCGAGGTATTTCTTAAAAGCAGCTTGTTTATGCGGTAATACTCATCCTCATCAGCCAAAGTCATGATCGCAGGCGCAACAATGGGAACAGTGGGCATGGCCAATACATCAAATTCAGATGACTCATCAGCGAAAAGCAAAGAGAGTTCTTCCCGCTTGAGTAAAAGTTTTGAGTATTCTATTTTTGTGATGCTCTTACCAGCCTCGATGCGCTTTCGAATAAGAGGGTCGTACAAATTTGCTTGTTTTGCTAATAAATCCCGATGCCATGCATAAGCCTCTGCAGCAACTATGCCGCCATTAGAAATCATTTCTCCAAGTCTGGAGAGCGATTTAAAATGTACCTTCGAAATAACCGCACCACTTGCGGACAGTTGTTCCAGGGCCTGTGAGAACGCTGCGGCGACCTCATCATCCAGATCATCAAGCATATAGTTAGCGGGAACCCCCACCCGAAGCCCCGAAACCGATGCAGTATGGAGAGAGCTAATTTTCTCACCACGCAAAACTTGATCTAGTATCGCACAGCATTCTACTGAATTGGCAATGGAGCCTATACTGTCTAGACTAGGCGACAGAGGCACAATACCATTGCTTGAGATCGTGCCGGCACTCGGTTTGAAGCCAACCAACCCGCAAAGTGCTGCCGGTATACGGCACGAGCCGCCGGTATCTGTTCCGATTGCTGCGATGCACATGCCATCCGCCACTGAAACAGCAGCCCCTGAAGAGGAGCCACCCGGTATCCGACCGGTTGCTCTGTCCCAAGGGTTAAGCGGGGTTCCGTAATGTGGATTGATGCCTATGCCGGTATAAGCGAACTCTGACATATTCGTTCGGCCAATCAGAACGGCACCTGCGGAAAGCAGCCGCTGTGTGACCGTACAATCATCATCTGCCACATGTTCACTCAATACACGAGAGCCAGCTCTTGTGATGTCGCCGCGCACATTGAACAAATCTTTAATCGACAGAGGTATGCCAGCAAGCGTCCTGCTATATTTTGACATGTCAGTACGGTCTGCCGCATGTGCCTGCGCGATTGCCGAAGCACGAACACCTCCGATAAAGGCACGCGAGCCCTCACCTGACGGATCCAGAATTCGCGAGATAGCAAGTTGCGTCAATTCTGTGCTTGTGCTCTTACCTGATGAAAGCTCGGCAAGCGCTTCTGATATAGTTTTCCTCATATCTTAGACCGGATCGAAATAGTGAATTTCGAGCAAAAGGCAGCCTTGCTCAGACTTGAATGGCCCGTGCCAAGCATCTGGCGGCCGGACAGCATAGGTATAACCTGAAAAGGGAGTGCCTCCTTTGCCGGCTGCATCATTACCGACTGTCAAATCTCCGCTAACAAGAAAAACCTCCTCCCAATAATCATGTACGATCGGCTTGCTTGAAAAAAATCCTGCCGGAAACTTCAAAAGACGAGTTCTGCTGCCTTTTTTATTTTCCGTGTCCAATTCGCCTGAAAGAATTTTTTCTAAAGCACCAGACTCTGGATCATAGCCATCTGGCAACTGCCAACCATTGTTCATATCTATTGTATGAAACTCATCATGAAGTTTATTAACACCCATTCTGCCCTCCCAAAACAGATTTATGTGTTCCTTATGCCTGTGGAAAAAATAGCGGCCCCCATTTCAACAGGGGCTTCAACGGGTGTAACTAGAAAGTATCACCGCTAGAGGCGTATATTTTCTATCCGTTCCAACTTCACACACAGAGTATCTGCTTTAAATGTAAGGTGTCTTGTGCATATTGAGCAAACGATATATATCGAGGACATCTTGAGTTTTTGGAACTAACTATGCGACGCAAGTTACCTAGCTTGACAGCTTTGACCGCCTTCAACGCAGCTGCTAATCACCAAAGCATTACGCGTGCTGCTGATCAGTTATCATTGACAGAAAGCGCAGTATCCAGACAGATATCTCAATTAGAACAACAGCTTGGAGTACGACTCTTTCACCGAATTAAAAAAAGAATAGTATTAACACATGCTGGAACAGCCTATGCATCAAGAGTAGTTCACCTTCTCAAGACACTTGAACGAGATACTTTTGAGGTCATGGGTTATGAAGCAGACGGGACAGTTCTTGAAATTGGCGCATTGCCAACCGTTGGTACACAGTGGCTCATACCTCGTCTTCCAAGCTTTTATGCGAGCCATCCGAAAGTAACAGTTAATGTCAGTGCACGAAGCGTTCGCTTTTTCTTTAGCGAGACTGCGTTAGACGGCGCGCTCTATTTCGGCCAACCGGACTGGCCTGGTACCTATGCTGATTATCTTTTTGATGAAATGCTGGTTCCAGTAGGCAGCCCTCAATTACTTTCCGGAAAGAAGAAGCTTGCTGCCGAGGATATCGTAAATCTACGCCTTTTGCATCTGGCAACGCGCTCTGACGCATGGCGGTTATGGTGCACAGCCGCCGGCATTGAATATGTGAACGTCATGCGGGGCCCACGCTTTGATATTCAATCAATGTTGATAAGTGCTGCCTGCTCTGGCATCGGAGTAGCGTTATTGCCTCGGTTTCTAATTTCTGATCAATTGCAAACTGGGCAGTTACAGATCCTTTCATCATTATCAGTTTCTGGAGGTGGACAATATTTCTTCTCCTATCCCCAAGAAAAATTAAACGACCCGCTGCTAACGGAATTTCGTTCTTGGTTGCAAGTACAAGCTAAAATTTTTAAGGAAAATAACTAGTTATTTAGGATCATTATCCATTTAAAAAGTAAACATTCATGAACTGCCCCTATACCCTGCATTTTCAGGAAAGCATGGCTAAACGGGGGAGGCCGATCATAGTAAAATCACACAACTGTTTAACCCTTGCGACGATCAAGCGATCAAGGTTGTGCGAGCTTTGTGCAAAAGACAGATCGCCATTTTCACCTGACGGGCATCATGTGTGTTGGTTGAAATTTTTTTGCGTCTGACGGAGAATCTTGACATAAGATATAGTATGATTAACTGCGAATTCAGAACGACCGCTAGCATGACTATGTAAAAAAGAGGTTCTCACTAATACGTATAAGTTTATTTGTTAATACAGCAAAAAACTTAGTCTAAGATAATTCGAGACAACAAAAGAGATATTATATTACTGGGTAAGGTAGAACGGATGCGCTAAACATTGAAACTTAGTTATATCGGAAAATTCCGTTCCATAATCCATCTTATCAAATTCATATTTATAACAGCTATATAGAGATGCGACACTTGGGCAAATTAGAGATGCGACAGATTTTGCAGCTCATGCCCTGTTCAAA
>NZ_JBJDRZ020000049.1:0-5193 GCF_044987585.2 Paenochrobactrum sp. BZR 201-1
GGACACACCGGACATTCTGCCGAGCGCCTCGGCGATCTATGTTAAGAAAGTTTCGGCCCTGACCAAGGCGCTCAATCACAAGGAAGAGCGACAGGAAGCAGCCGAGACATTGCGCGGCCTGATCGAGAAGATTTCGCTCACGCCGGGGCCCGAACGCGGCGAGATTTACGCAACGCTGCACGGCGAACTGGGCACGATCCTGAACTGGACGGAGCGGCAAGCCATTGGAAAGACTGTTAAAACAACAAAACCCGCAGCGATTGCTACGGGAGTGTTGGTATCAGTGGTTGCGGGGGCGTGATCACACCGTGACTTGTATAGATACCTGCTGGAAACATATATTTTAAGCTTCACCCCATATAAATTTCCAAGCCATTAAGCGCTCCAAGCAGCGTTTTCCACATCACTACAAAACTCGCTCAACTTTTATAGCTAGGATAAATTCTCAGTCAGCATAAATGTTGGCTCAAGTTTCTCAAACCCTTGTTATGAGTTGGCATGGATTGCCAATATTGCCTTGCTATCTGAACCTAGCAATAATTCACCTATGATCACGAAAGACGGACATATAGCCAAAAACACTCTTGCAGCTCATTGATTTATGTGAAGACAATTATTGGAGGGTATGAACAGATGAAAGAGCAACAACAATGGGAAGGCGTTCTTGGTTTCTGGTTTCCCGAAGGGCGTTCTTTGCGCATTGATCCTGCAGAACACAGAGCATTATGGCATTGGAGAATGCAGGGCGGTGCCGATGATGCGATCATAACGCGCTTTTCCTCTCTTACCGAGCAGGCGGCTAATGGCCAACTCGATCATTGGGCGCTGGATCCACATGGACGGCTGGCCTTGATCACTCTGCTTGATCAGTTTTCCCGCTCCGTATGGCGGGAAAGTGCGCGTGCTTATGCGCAGGATATGCATGCTATGTCCCTCGTGAACGACGGTTTTGCCAATGGTCACTTTGCCTCGCTGAAAACACCGTGGTTTAAAATTGTATATGGTTTGCCATTAGGACATTGCGAAGGAGATGATCATTTGCAGCGCATCGATCTGCTGATCAATGTTCGCGAGAAAATAGCGGCGGAAGCTCCCATCCCATTGCAGCCTATTTATACATCGCTGGCGCATCAGGCCGCGGATGTTCGCAAAGTAATTGCCGCATTTGGCCGGCATCCACATCGAAATGAAGTTCTTAAGCGCCCTTCAACCCCATCTGAAAAAGCGTATATTGCTAAAGGTGAATTTCCGCATCTAAAGGCATTTCAATGAGCGCCTGATAAGTTGTTAGGACAAAGATGAGCACAGGGGGAATTATGCTGAAACTTGAAAAGAAAATCCCACCTCCGCTGATTGCCACTCTGTGTGCAATCGCTATGTGGATAATAGCCATCTATACGCCCAGAGTGAATGTATCGTTCAATCTTCGTGTTATAGTAGCCTTGCTGATCCTAGTTTTGGGAGCCTTCTTTTCTCTGCGCGGAGCTGCCGCATTCCGAGTTGCCAAAACAACGATCAATCCCCTCCGACCAGAGACAACCTCAGCACTGGTTACAACAGGTATCTACCGCTATTCACGCAATCCGATGTATGTAGGCTTTGCACTATTTCTGCTCGCTTTCGCCGTTCTTTTAAGTTCTCCAGGCGCACTGCTTGGGGTGCTTGGCTTTGTTCTGTATATCGATAGGTTTCAAATTTTGCCCGAAGAACAAGCCTTAAACGTGCTATTTGGTGCAGACTTTACAAATTATTGCACCCAAGTACGCCGCTGGCTGTAAATATACGATGGGCGTAAATTTCTTTCGCACCTCTTCTATTCCTGTCCATGATGGGCAGGAATAGAAGAGAGTGAAGCATTATCATCTATTATCTGCAACAATAACGTCAGACTTCGTGTATTCATCCAGAAGCTTCCGGTCAGTCAAGTCCATTCGTGATTTTCTGATTGGGTCGTTCAAAAGTCTCAGACCATTTAAAACAACGAGCACAGTCCCTCCTTCATGCCCCAACACAACTAAGGGTAAAGGCAGCTCAAAAAAGGCAGAGCCAATAATCAAAACCAGCATTACGCCAATTGCGAAAGTAAGGTTCTGCCGGATAATGATCGCGGTACGTCTGGCAAGACGGTGCGCCGCTGCCAGCCTTTCCATATCTTCTGATAGAAGTGCCACGTCTGCAGCCTGTAGTGCAACTTCAGAGCCTGCGGCACCCATCGCAATACCAACGTCAGCCCGCGCCAATGCCGCTGCATCATTCACACCATCACCAACGAATGCGAGTTTCCTTCCTGCAGCCATCTCACTGACGAGGTTAACCTTATCCTCCGGTAACATCTCGGCATGGATTTCGTCCTGTTTTAATCCAAGAAGATTGCCAATGCGCAAAGCGACGGCATGCCTGTCACCTGTCATCATCGCGATGGACTTCACACCACTTTCGCGCAAGGCAACGAGCGCTCCGCCGGAAGTTTCACGAACTTGATCGGCAACACTAACCGCACCAAGAACGCGCGGGCCGCGCCCCAGATAGACGACGGTTTCAGCACTATCCTGAAACGTCTTGAGGGGATCATGATCAAGCGATGCTCCCATCATCTCTGCCATACGGCGGTTGCCTGCCCAAACAGAGCCATCCATATCCCGTCCGACAATGCCAGCACTCGGAATAGCTTTCACATCTTCAACATCGTGTAGTTTTAGCCCACGACGTGTCACTTCGCGTCTCAATGCCTCCGCGATATGGTGTTCTGAGTGCGCTTCAACACTGGCTAATGTCGTTAAGAAAAAGGTCTCATCTTCATCCAGTGTAACAATTCCGGTGACTTCTGCACGTCCTGTTGTCAAAGTTCCGGTCTTATCAAAGGCGAAAAAATCGACAGCCGCGAGTGTCTCAAGCGCAGCGCCGCCTTTAAACAACACGCCGCCGCGCGCTGCCGACGACAGCGCAGACAAAATGGCAGCCGGCACGGAAATTACGATCGCGCACGGACTTGCGGCCACAAGCAGTGTTGCAGCGCGGTATAATGCAGTTTCCCAGTCTTGGCCGAGCCAATAGAAAACCCCAAGAGCGATAAGTGATCCCACTAAAACGGCAACGGTGTAACGCTGCCCAAACCATGCGCTGAACCGTTCTGAAGGAGCTTTGGCTGCCTGCGCTTCTGTAACCAGCGCAATCATGCGCGCGACCGTACTTTGTTCCAGCGATTTCGTGATCTGAACTTCAAGCACGCCATTCAGATTAACTGTTGCTTCAAAAACCTTAGCGCCAGCCTCTTTGCGCACCGGCATAGATTCACCCGTAATCGTTGACTCGTCCAGTGCCCCGCTTCCGCTTATAATTGTTCCGTCAGAGGGTACCCGCGCTCCGGGGCGAACGATAACAATATCGCCCACCCTCAGACTTGCCGCCTGCACTTCTTCAACAGAACCATCTGCTAATTTGCGAAAAGCTGTTTCTGGCCGCAATGCCATCAATGCTTCAATAGCACGGCGTGCGCGCCCCATGGCTCGCTCTTCCATCGTCGTAGACAAACTAAACAGCGTCAGCAGAATTGCGCCCTCAACTGCCGCACCAACAACCGCCGCAGCAATTGCTGCAACAATCATCAGTAAATCAATGTCGAGTACCCGCTCCTTAACTAGCACGTTTACCGCCCGCCAACCGGTCGGAACACCGCCTGCGAGATAGACAAGCACCACGCCGAAACTGATCAGCCCCAAAGCAGTATCACCACCGCCCAACCAAGTGCCAGCCAGAGCCAATAAAAGCCCCACCACAGTTGCTGTGGTAAGCGCAACTGATGGGTTAGTAAAAAACCGGTACATTATTGCATTGCTCCATTACGCAAATGTCTCGAAAAAATTCAAACGGCTGTGCCGACAATAGCGCCTATGCCTGCGGTTAGTGCCATGGCAAATGCACCCCAAAACGTCACGCGTAGGGTCGCTTTTGTGATATTGGCTCCTCCGGCTTTTGCACCGATCGCACCTAAAAGCGCAAGGAACAACAAGGACGCAATAGAAACTGCCGGTATCAAGATTGAGGCTGGTGACACCAAGACCATGAGTAAAGGCATGGCCGCACCAACGGCGAAAGTCGCAGCGGAGGTTAATGCGGCCTGAATTGGCCTTGCGGTGGTGATTTCTGATATGCCCAGCTCATCACGGGCATGAGCGCCAAGGGCATCTTTTGCCATCAACTGATCAGCGACTTGTCGCGCAAGTGCAATATCCAGCCCCCGACCAACATAAATATTCGCCAGTTCTTCATGTTCCATCTCAGGTTGGGTGGCAAGTTCTACCCGTTCACGTTCCAGATCTGCATTTTCCGTATCAGACTGAGAGCTAACAGAAACATATTCTCCTGCTGCCATCGACATGGCACCGGCAACCAGAGCAGCGATGCCAGCCACCAAAACTTCAGAACTGGCCGCAGAAGCGGATGCAACACCGACAATCAAGCTTGCGGTAGAAACGATGCCGTCATTGGCACCCAGTACAGCTGCCCGCATCCATCCGATACGCGAAACGAGATGATTTTCTGCATGCCAACGTCTCATTAGGACTACCTTTTAATGATAGATATTTCACATATTGCTTATACTTATAGATACTATACTGAATGAATACATGAAACATAGTACTGTACTATGGAATAGTCCGTTTTGCATCTTACTCAAAAAGCGGTCCGATTGGCATTAAGATAAAATCTTAATCATTCCGCTCAACGATTAACACTTCAAATCCCATTTTGCGGGCCAGTTCGGAGCCTTCTGCACGACCCTTTACCATCAGAGCGGTTGCCCACGCATCAGCCAGCATGCAGTTTTCCGCAACAACCGTCACCAAGGCCGCTGAAATGGGCGCGGCTCACCACAACAGGGATTCAGTGTAGCGGAAAACTCACTTTAACCTTGCCGTTACAGGGGCAAAAGGACAGCATTGAAGCAAAATTCGAAAGCACCTCTGCCTCTAACTATTGGAAAGTCGTGTTAAATGAGACTGTGAAACGACTGTAAGAGCCCCCGAATTCTCCGGACATTTTCTCACCCTTAATTAAGGGTTAGGAGTAATGTTAGGCATATGACTAGTCATAATTCGCATATTGAAATTTTGGGCGGTCCAGAACGTCGCCGTCGCTGGACGAGCGCTGAGAAGCTTTCGATGGTTCAGGAAACCTATGAAACTGGTGCAA